>JAFSOM010000072.1 GCA_017447005.1 Oscillibacter sp. | reverse complement strand
TCGGAGACTGGAATTATGTGATTTCCACTCTCAATCGCTGATTCTTTCCTGTGCGATAATTCCTACGTGATTGTTTTATTTTTGCGCAAGTCCTTACCAGACGGTATCCTCGTAGGGCGTGGATTCAAATCCGTCGTCCTGAAGTCCGGATACCAGCGTATCCAGACGGGCGCGGAAGAAGTCTTGGAACCACTGCGCGTCTCCGAAGAGTTTCACCGCCGTGGGGCTTACCGCGTAATAGAGACGGATAAACAGCCGTCCGTACCACGTTTCCGCAAGGACGTTGTCTCGGAAGCGTCGGAGCGTCCAAACCTCCGGGCAGTCATAGGAGCCGTAGACCGCCGTCGCCACGTAACAGCCGCCTTGATTAGCGGGCGTACTCGGCGTATCGGGCGTGGCGGGATTGTCGGGAGCGTCCGGCGTATCCGGCGCGTCTGTCGCCTGAACGGACGCGGATTTGTCGCCGTAATTATCGCTTTCGACTTTCACCGTATAGGACTGACCGGAAATCGCGTCCACCGTCAGCGTCACTTTGCCGCCTACGATTGCAACGCCGTCCGCGACGGTATGCGTTTCCGTATTCGGACGTTCGCCCGTCGTATACGTTACCGTAACTTTCGCGTTCGCAATATCGCCCGCCAATCCGCCAAGCGTCAGTTCCCGCGCTCCGGTGAACGTCGCGGACAACGCGCCCGCCATTTTCGGCTTGACCGTGAACTCTAGCGGACAGTCAATCACGCTGTCGCGCAGAATGAAGCGCGCATTCGTAAACGTCTTTCCGGCGATTGCCGACGTATTCGGCCAGCCGAGTTGCGTTCGTGACCAGATTCCCTGCACATGCGGGAGGCCGTACTTGACGCCGTCGCTGTCCGTGAGAACCACGCCGCCGACAATCGCGCCGGATTCGATACCCGTACCCGTCAGGACAATCTCCGCGTCGTTGCCGTGATGGGTTTCGTAACTGATTCTGACGCTTACATCGTTGACCGTCGCCGCCCGTCCGCTGACCGCGCCGAACGTAAACGCGCCGTTTTCGTCTACGCTCAAGGCTTTATAACGTGCGGGCTTCTCCGTCAGGCGGAACCAAGAGTAGCTCGGGGCGCAGAACAGAATATCGCTTCCCTCGACTTCCGTCGCCGTGACGGTCTTTTCGCGTCCCGTCACAAGGTTGAACGTCTTTTTGTCCGTCGCCTTGACTTCCAGCGTCGCGTCCAGCGCGGACATATCCGGGACGAATACGGGATACGTCGCGCCCGTGAGGTCGCTTTCCTCGTCCGTCGCGGAATCGTTCACGTGATAGGAACCCGCCGCCATGCTCTTGTTTTCAAATTTGAGCGTCGCCGTCGTGACCGCGTCCACCGCGCCGCCGTCGCCCAACTCCGCCGCGTAGAACTCCGCGTAGGGGATGTTCATCAGGACATATCCGGGATTGCCAATCGCCAACTCTACCGGGTAGTCGTATACGGCGCTTTGCGTAATATAGCGAATGTTCGTAATGGTTTTGCCGTTCAAATCGAGTTCGCCCAGATTCCAGCCGAGTTCCGTACCGCGCCAGATATTGACAACATGGCGCAAGCCGTATTTCGCGCCGTCGCTGTCCGTGAGAATCACGCCGCTGACCGTCGCGCCCTGCGTAATGCCGCCGTTTTCGGGAATCGTGAGCGCGATTTCAATGTCGGCGTGTCTGCCGCCGACGGTCACGCTACCTGTGACGCCCTCCACGCTCGCGGCGCGTCCGCTGACCGCGCCGAACGTGAACGCGCCGTCCGCGCTTACGGTCAGTTCCTTATAATAGGCGGGCGTTTCGTCGAGGA
This sequence comes from Oscillibacter sp., assembly GCA_017447005.1. Classification (GTDB taxonomy): domain Bacteria; phylum Bacillota; class Clostridia; order Oscillospirales; family Oscillospiraceae; genus Oscillibacter. The sequence goes on along the minus strand of JAFSOM010000072.1, from coordinate 7,441 downwards.
CATAGTAGGAGTAGCTCGCGCTCTCAAAGAGGGCTTCGCGTCCCGCGTATTCCGTCGTCGTTTCCGTTCCGCGATTTGTCACGGTAATGGAGACGCTGGAACTGTCCGTAATTTGCGTCTTGCCGTCCAGCGCGGACATATCCGGTACGAACACGGGATAAATGACGCCGGAAATGTCGCTTCCGTCGCTGTTGACATGGTAGGAGCCGCCCGCAAGCGTACCCGTGCGGGGCTTATTGAGCGTCGCGGATGTTACCGCGTCCACCGCCGCCGCGTTAGCGTTGAGTTCCGCCGCGTAAAAGTCCGCGTAGGGAATGTTCATCAGAACATAGCCTTTCCCGCTGTTCTCCGACGTATCCTTTAGCGCGCCGACAAAGGCTTCAAAATCCACAACGCCGTAACCATAGGAAGTATCATACCCCGGCAAACCCGCGCTCGCGCTGGAAGTCTGGAGCAAAGTTTTGAAGCGCGATACCGTGATGTTTTTGTCGTACTGCTTCGCGGCGACGGCCATTGCCGCCACCATAGGCGACGCGTAGGAAGTACCGCTTGCCAGCTTACAGCGTCCGCTCATGCTAAGGTCAAGAACGGCGATATTCTCTCCGGGCGCGGCGACAAACACTTTATCATTCTTCTGCGAATTGGCGCGGATTTGATTGTTCGCGTCCACGGCGCCCACGCTGATGACCTCGTCGTAAGAGGCGGGATAAATATAGGGGTCGTTCCCGTTGTTCTCTTCCTTGGAACTGTTGCCCGACGCGCCTGTTATGATGACGCCTTTGGAAGCGGCGTAAGCGACGGCTCGCGCAAGCTCTTCGGTGTCCTTCACGTCCAGACTGGTCGTGATAACGTCAGCCTGATACTTGTCTACGGCGTCGGTAATTGCCTGCGCCACGAGTTTACTAGAGGCGCCGTCCGTGTCCTTGGCGGGGGAAACGGGCGAAACTTTCAAGGGAATCACTTGCAGTTTGCTGAACAGTCCCGCCACGCCAATTTCATTGTCCGCCACGGCGGCGAGAATGCCCGTAACCGCGGTTCCGTGTCCGTTGTTGTCGGTCAGGGAATCGCGTCCCATGACAACGCCGTTGTCATAGTCGTATCCCTCCAAAACGCGGCTGTAGTCCAAATCCTGATGAGACGGATTCAGGCCGCTGTCGATGACGGCGATTTTTACGCCTTCCCCGTTCAAATTCGCGTCCTCGAACGCTTCCGCATGGATATTCTTGTAGTACGCGTTCTGGAGCTTATAATAGGCGTCATTATGCCGCAGTCCCGCGCCGCTTTGGGGTTTGGTCTCGGCGATACTTCCGCCGCCGTCCGCACGGGAAACCAGCGTCAGGCCGTACTGCCGCGCCGCCGACTGTAACGCCGTCAGATTTTTGAGTTGGCTGACAGAATACGTGCCCAGTTCGGCGTAGGCGTCCGCGGCGGATTTCGTCGCGGCGGCTTTATCGCTTGCTGTTTCAATCGCGTCAATCAGGGCGTCAACGTAAGCGGCGGCGGATTTTCCTAACGCCTTTGACGCCGCTTCCTTGATTCCGTTTGAGGAATAGGTCGCGCCTGTTACGCCGTCCACGTCGGCGGACTGCCGCTCAACAATCGTGTCGTGCAAGTCGGTCGCGGCGGTATAGTACGCCGCGCTGTCGTTTTTGTTTTCCCCGTCTACGGAGGCGATTTTGCCGCCCTCAATGACGACAGTCACTTCCACGGAATCCGCGCCGCCGAAACCGTTTCCGGTAGCGGTATAGGAGCTGTCCGCCCACGTTACGTTTCCGTCGGAAACCGCCGCGCCCGTTCCGGCGTAAGCGTCGGGGAGGACGCCCGCGCACAGGATGACGCCGTCAAGACCGCCGTTGTTGCCCCACGCGGGAACGCCGTTTTGTCCGTTCGATTCGCCCACGGCAATCATTTCGCCGTTGGGACGAATCGCCATGCCGTTTATCCAGTCGCCCATGTTGGAGCCGTAGTTCTCCGCCCATGCAAGCGCGTTGTCGGCGCCGTACTTGACCAGAATCGCGTCCTGTCCGCCGTAGTTGCCCCAGTCATAGCCCTTTTCTACAAGCGCGTCCTCCTGCATGACGCCCGCTTGAGAGCCGTAGACGATATAGCCGCCGTCGGGCGTCGCAAGGATTCCTTCCGGTCTGCTGTTGTTGTCGTCAATCGTGCCGAAGCTGTCGGAGAACAGGAATTTTCCGTCGGCGCTGTAGCGCGTTACAAGCGTATCCTTTACGCCCGTAATTTTCCAGCCCTCTTCCGTCGTGGCGTCCCCGGTGGACGTTCCCGTTACGACAACGGAATTGTCTTTCAGGACGGCGACGCCGCTGTATTCCGCCTTGATATATTCCGCCGCGTTTTCAGGCACGGTCGTCTGGTCTTGGCGTCCCGCCGAACGATGCCATAACAACGCGCCGTTCGCGCCGTTCAACTTGGCGATAACCGCGTTTTGCGCGTTTTGCGCCACGGCGTTATAACCGACTAAATAGATATTGTCGGCGCTATCCAGCGCGATACTGTCCAGCCGCTCGGACGGAGAGGAAATATTGTTCGCGTTCTCCGATACGCTGTAGTTGTGCAGAACCGCATACTGTACGTTTCCGGCGCTGTCGAATTTTACAATGACGCTGTCGGAACCGCTCCCGGCTATCCGGTTGGGGATTGCGTCATTTGTTCCGTCCTGCGCTTCCCAAAGCTGTACGGGCGCGGAATAATTCTCTCTGTCAGAGGAGGATGTGACAAAGCCGCTCTTGCTTGCCGACCAGCCCGCCGCGACAAAGCCGCCGTCACTGGTCGCCGCTACGTCATAACCTTGGTCGCCCGCGGTCCCGCCGATACGGTAATCGGTGTAATTGTCCGGGTTGGCGGGGTCAATCAACAGCAGATACCAGCTCACGTTTTTAATGCTTTCGTCCGCGGAGGTAAAGGACGAACGCCCAATTGCCGCAATGCGTCCATCGTTCAATACGTCAATAGCGTTGAACACGTCCACGCCGTCGCCGCCGTAGGCCTTAGACCATTGTAATTTATAGTCGCTATCGAACTTAAGCAAAACCGCGTCGTTATTATTGCCGCTTCCGGTATGCGTCCATGCGGGGTCAGAGCTTTCGCCGAACGAGTAGCCCATAACGACAAAGCCGCCGTCGGACGTATAGGCCACGTCGTGGAACGCGTCGGTAGCCGCGCCGCCGTAATTTCTCGCGCTTTGGAACGTCAGCGGCGCGTTCTCATACTCGAAAACATCCGGCGTATCGGGCGCGGGTTCATCCGGATTTTCGTCGGGTTTCCCTTCCTGAAGTTTCGGGGCGGCGTTATCCGAAAGCGCCCACTCGCGGAAGTTGGAAACGGCGCCGTCAAAATACGTCGGGTAGCCTAAATCCGCCTTGACTTCATTCAGTTTCGCAAGAAGTCCGGCGCGGTTTTCGTTGAGGAGCGTGACAAAATCGCCGCTCTTTATTTCCGCCGCCGTCTTGGATTGCGATTCGTCCGTCGCGTTGGCGAAATTGTCGCCCGTGGAAACGTTCGTTTCGGCCTTTGTTCCGGCGGAACTCTGCGCGGCGTCGGCGTTGAAATAACTCAGGTACGTCGCCGAGACGCCGCCCGCAAGTCCGTTGACGCCGCCGACGCCCGTCGCGCCGCTTTCCGCGATAACGTCGCCGAACGAATAGCAGTTGATTTTCAGTCCGCCCGCGAACGCGTCAACGCCGCCAGCCCATACGCGGTTGTACTGGTCAGCCTTGCCGGACGTATTGCCGAGCGTGTAGCAGTTCAGGACGGAAACGCGGTTGGTCACACAAAGTCCGCTTGCGTACACGCGCCCCTTTTCCGTCACGCCGTAAACGTCAACATCCGTCCAACTGTCCGTGACGCGCCCGCGCAATAGGCTTGCGGCCAAGCCTCCGGCCCGGCAATGACTATCCGTCGTGGAAGCGTGAACAGTCCCCGTGACAGAGCAATCGTCAATCAGGATTCCGTTCTGTCCCATGCCGACGAGACCGCCCGCGTAAGTTTGGTCGCCGCAGGAAATATAAACCGCAACGTCTTTCAGGTTGATATTCCGTAACGCTACGGCGTTCTGTTCCGCCGTGGGTTCGTCATTGGTGACGTATTCGCCGTTGGTCAGTCCGAACAGGCCCGCCGCCATATAATCCGCGGGGGCCGATTCGCTCCCGATTGTCAGTCCGCTGATGGAATGACCGCCGCCGTCGTAACTGCCCTCAAAGAAATAGCCGACGTTCTCCCACGCGTTATTGACGTTGATTTCCTTCGCCCAGCCGATGGGGATAAAATCGGCGCCGGAAAGGTCGATGTCCGCCGTCTGCCGGAACCATACGCCCTTCCATGTCACGTCCTCATTGACGGAAGAGGATAAATAACGCAACTGTTCCGCGTTGGAAATCAGATAAGGGTCGGATTCCGTGCCAGAGCCGCCCGCGAATTTCGACGGGTCAGCCGGTTCGTAATGGGTGAAATCGCCGTAGGCGGACTTCTCTTTCGCGCTCTCCAAGGCGGCGTCGTAGGCGTCGCCGGACGACGCGCCGGATACCGTTTCCGTCGCGCTGATTGCGCTGTCCGCAACCGTGATTTTCACGACGCTGGACTTGTTTTCGTCGCGCCCGTACCATACGCCGTCACGGAGCGCCAGCGGCGTGTCGGGGACAATTTCCGCTTCCGGCTGGACATACGTCACCGCCGCGCCGGATTCGGAGAGCGTCACAACACTGTCTTTGACTATCCACGTTTTGAGCGCGTCAGATTCCAGTCCGAACGCCGCGAGGTCAACGGGATAGGCGGAAAAATAGCCGTTGAGCGTCTCCGCGATTGCGGCGTAAGTCGAGGCTGTATAGGGTTCGAGCTTGTCGGTGACGCCGCCGTTATAGGAAAGTCCGTCCTCCGACACGCCGCCGGGGACTACCGTACCCGTCGCCGGAACAGGCGTCACCGCCGAACCGTTTACCGTGACGACCGATTCCCCGTTGTAGAAACAGTCATACGCCTTTCCGATTCCCGTCACCCACCCGGCGACAGTTCCGGCATAAAAGGAAAGTTCCTTGCTTGTCAGGTTGCCTTTAGAGTAGCTTCCCGCGAGCGAACCGCCGTTGACGGAAACCAGTCCGCCGGGCGCGCCCATGCCCTCTTTGCCGTCCTCGCGGTTGCCGCTTACGTACACGTCGCCGAGCGCGTAACAGTTCGCCACAAGTCCGCGATTGAGCAGTCCGACCAGTCCGCCGCCTTCGGCTATCGCCTCTCCAAGCGTCGTATCGGAGATGGCAACGTCCGTCCAACTGTTGATAACGGCGCCGCGCTGTTGATAGCCCGCGATTCCACCGACAAAGCAGTTGCCGTCCTGTTGCGCGGCGGTTATGGAGCCTGTGACGGAAACGCCGTCAATGACCGCGCCCGAAAAATCCTCCGCGTCGGACGTTTTGTAAATCATCCCAGCGACGCCGCCGACGTAAGCCGTGGCGTCCGCCGTGACATTGATTTCCACGTCCCGGAGGGCGACATTCTTCACCCGCGCAGAGCTTCCGAGCACGCCGAACAGTCCGACGTAACGGTTATCGCTAAGATTCAGCGGAGTTTCCGCCGCGCCGACCGTCAGACCCGTGACGGAATGCCCCGCGCCATCGAATGTCCCTTCAAACGCGTACTGACCCTCGCCTACGGGCGTCCAAGTTTCGCCGGAGAGGTCAATATCCGCGCCCAGTTGAATAAACGCGCCGTCATAGTCTACGCCTTCCGACAGCGACAGCGCGAACGCCCGTAACTGTTCCGCCGTTTCCAGCGTCCACGGCGCGGCCTGCGTCCCTTCGCCCCCGGCGAAAACCGTTTCGTCCACCGTCTCATTTACCCAGACTTCCCCGGTCGGCGTAACCTTTCCGTCAACGTATTCCCACTGATGGAGCGGTAATTCCTTATCGTCAATGGCTTTGTACGTCTTGTAAAGATTGCCGTTGAGGGTTTCGGCGAACGCCGCCGCTGACATTTCCGCCCGCGTCATGGCAACGGCGGACGCGCCGCCCATGTTATTGCCGAACGGCTGTTCCGAAACGCTCTCCCCGCCGACGGTCAGAGTAGCGTCGGACTGGTAATACAGCATGGAGGAATCCGTCAGAATCATGCCGACGAGCGTACCGGCGTTGGCGGTCGCGCTCCCTTTGAGCGTGACGGCGCCCATAAAGTAGCAGTTTTCCACGGTTCCAGTGAGCATACCGCCTAAGCCGCCCGCGTATCCATCCGCCTCTTCGCCGTTGGAAGCGATTGTCCCGGACGCAACGCAGTTGGCAATGACGGAATTGTTGCCGTTATTGGCGGCGATTCCCCCGACATACGGGCGTCCGGCAGTTCCCGTTCCGGCCCCGGTCGCGCTAACTTGGGAGACGCAGTTCAGGACAGCGCCACCGCCGTTCAACTGTCCGACGACGCCCGCCGCGTAACCCATGGCGGCGTTCGTCGTGACCGATACGGCGCCTTCCACGGAGCAACTGTCAATGACGGCGGCGCGGCTTTGCGTATCGCTGACCGTCGCGCCCGCGATTCCGCCACCCCGGACGCGCTTTCCGTCCGCCGTGGAAACCAGCGTAACGCGAACGTCCGTTAGTTTGACGTTACTAACTCTTGCGGCTGTATTTAACGCGGAGAACAGGCCCGCGTTGATTTCGTCGTCCCGGCTGATGTTGACGCTCACGCCGTCAATCGTATGGCCTTGACCGTCAAAAGAGCCGTTGAACAGTTTGCTTTGGTCGGAAGTATAGCTTCCTTCGTCGCCGATGGGGTTCCAGTCGCCGGACAGCGCGATGTCGGCGCCAAGGACGATATATTCCCCTTCATAGGTCGTTCCGCCGTCCACGGACGCCGCGAACGCCGCAAGCTGTCCCGCCGTTTCAATGACGTAAGGATTCCGCGCCGTTCCGGTTCCCGACGCGAACGCGGATTCCGACGCCTTGCTCAGAGCGTCGCGCACGGCCTCTTTGACGCCGTCGCTCGAACGCGTGGCCCCGGATACGCCGTCCACGTCGGCGGAGTTCGCGTTCACAATGGTCGTCAGGAGGGAATCGACGTTCATGCTTGCCCAGAAAGTTTCTCCCTCATGGGACGGGCTGACAACGGAACTGATTTTGCCGTCCGTAATCGTCACTTCCACCGTAACGGCGCCGCCAAATCCCTGACCGCTTCCCGTATAAGTTCCGTCCTGATAGATGGCGTCCGACTGGAGAACCGCAACAGGGAGCGCGTCCGTTTCCTCGCTGTCCTCCGGCGTCGCTTCGTTCGTGACGCTTTGCGCTTCGTCGGATGTCGCGCTATCCTCCGGCGTCGCTTCGTCCGTAACGCTTCGCGCTTCGTCGGTCGTTGCGCTGTCCTCCGGCGTCGCTTCGTCCGTAACGCTTCGCGCTTCGTCGGACGTTGCGCTGTCCTCCGGCGTCGCTTCGTCCGTAACGCTTCGCGC
>JAFSOM010000071.1 GCA_017447005.1 Oscillibacter sp. | reverse complement strand
TTGGCAAGTAAAAAAGCCGCATAAAATTCGCCCTCATCCGGCGCTGCGCGCCACCTTCCCCCGTAGATGGGGGAAGGGTAGAACTATAACGTAATCTTTGTTTTTTCCGTGAAAATTTTCCGGGGTTGCGAAGTTTTCGCAATAATTCCGCGTTGTTGTCAAGATTTCGTTGTCAAGTCTGGCCTTCCCCCGGAACGGGGGAAGGTGGCGCGCAGCGCCGGATGAGGGCGAAAAGCGCAACTTGCCAACGATTGCTACACGCATACTATTTTTACAAAAAAGCGGATTCTCCCCTTGACAGCGGCGTGTTCCTACCGTATGATGTGTGGGCGCGGCGCCGCGCCCACGCGGGGCCGGAATCTTTGCGTTTTGAGGAGTGGACTTTGTATGTCAGTAGAGGAAATTTTCAAGGTTATGCGGGGTCTCGTCGCGGAGGAATTTGTGACGGACGCCGACAATATTACGATGGAAACCTCATTCGAGGACGATTTGGGCGCCAATTCGGTCGACTTGGTCGAGCTGGCGATGGCTATGGAGGAGTGCTTCGAGATTGAGGAAGTCGCGGAAGACGAACTCGGCGGTATCAAGACCGTCGGCGACGCCGTGCGCTTTCTCGCTTCCCGCTTGAAATAACGCGCCTTTCCGCGTCCGGCGACGCCCGCGCCGCTGGTATATCTGTCACGGCGGACGCTTTACCACGTTCGCGTATTGCCCCGTTGAGAGTCCATCATCCGTCGGCGCCGCTCATTGTCCGTTCCGTTGAGCGCGCCGGGAACAAAGGAGGTTCATTATGTCCGCTATTGAGGAACTGGAAACCAAACTGCAATATACATTCCGTGACCCGTCCCTATTGGAACAGGCGCTATGCCACAGTTCCTACGCCAACGAGCGCCGCTCCCGCCATGCGCGGAGTAATGAGCGTCTGGAGTTTCTGGGCGATTCCATTCTGGGCCTTGTGACGGCGGAGTTTCTCTACCGTCAGCGCCCGGACTGGCCGGAGGGCGAACTGACGCGCAGTCGGGCCTCGCTGGTGTGCGAAAAAAGTCTGCACGGTATCGCCTTGGAATTAGGCCTGGGCGAACATCTGCGCTTAGGGCGCGGGGAGGAGAGCGGCGGCGGGAGGAATCGCCCGTCGATACTGGCCGACGCCGTGGAGGCGATTATCGCGGCGGTGTATCTGGACGGCGGCATGGAGGAGGCCTCGGCGCTGATTCGCCGCTGTCTGCTCGACGCCGTCCGGGAGGAGCGCACGGAGACGCGCAATCAGGACTACAAGACCGTCTTGCAGGAACTGATTCAACATCACCCCGAACGGACGCTGACCTATGGCCTGCTGGACGAACAGGGGCCTGACCACGCGAAAGTGTTCACTATGGAAGTATGCGTGGACGGGAGGCGCTTAGGAGAGGGAACCGGGCGGAGTAAGAAAGAGGCGGAACAGGCCGCCGCGAAAGCCGCGCTGGAATTGCTTTCCCGCGAGACGGAGGAGAACGTATAACGCCGGGTGGAGACTGTTTTCTCCCCCCTCTGTCACTTCGTGAGATTCTCCCCCCGTTCCGGGGGGCGACTTTAGGCGGTTCATCCGTTCAGTCACATTTATTTTTCGCAGTTTCTAAGCGAACGGGATTTCTGGAGATTCGGGAAGTCCCGTTTTTTCTTTGCGCGCAGGCATAGAAAATGGCCTGTCCTCATAGGATGGTAGCGTGACGCATGGCACAGGCTTTCGGCGGCGGCGCGGATGGGGGAATCGGGCATGGACGTGGATTTCATTTTCAAGATTGCGGCGATTGGAATCTTGGTTGCGGTACTCAATCAACTGCTGGTTCGTTCCGGACGGGAAGAACAGGCCATGATGACGACGCTCGCCGGATTGGTCGTCGTGCTGATGATTCTGGTACGGAGAATCAGCGAATTGTTTGAACTCATCAAGACCCTGTTCCGCTTCTGACGCGGCGCGGCTTATGGAGATTCTCATACGCGTGGCCTTATTGTGTCTGACGGGCGCGATTTTGGCGTTGGTCGTCCGACAGGGCAGCGCCGTCATGGAACTTCTGCTCGCGCTCTGCGTGACGGTAACGGTGACGCTGTTTCTGTTACGTTCGGCGGCGGAGTTGTTCGACTTCTTCCGCGAACTCGGAGAGCGGAGCGGCGTTTCCCCGGGACTTCTGACGCCGTTATATAAGACTGTGGGAATCGCGCTGGTAGTCCGCACGGGCGGGGCGTTATGCCGCGACGCGGGGCAGTCGGCGTTAGCGTCGGCGATTGATACCGCCGGGACGGTGTGCGCGTTATTGACGGCCTTGCCGCTTCTGCGGGAAATTATGAATATGCTCTTAAAGCTGATGGCCTAAGGCGCGGAAACGGCATTCGCTTTCAGTGAGGGGAAAAGGCATGATAAACTTTCCCCTCATCCGTCACGGCTTACGCCGTGACACCTTCCCCCCTTGGGGGGAAGGCTTTTGCCGCAACCCTGTAAGGTTTCCGCATGTTTTATAAGATTACGCTGTCAAGTTTGGCCTTCCCCCGGTAACGGGGGAAGGTGGCGCGCAGCGCCGGATGAGGGCAAGTTAGATTTCGCTTAACGCACATGACGGAAACGGGGGAGAGGATGAAGCGATACGTTTGCCTGTTCTGGGCGGTTGTCTGTCTGACGGGCGCGGCGGCGGGGGCGGATATATGGAACAGTACGGCGGATTCGGAGGACGTGCGCGGCGCGGGATGGGCCGTACCGGAAGACGTGCGCGACGCGGCGCCGGAAGGCGCGATGGAATATCTGGACGGCGTTGACGCCTATACGCCGGGAAGTTTCGCCGTCGGCGCGGGAAACATCCTCAACCGCGTCAGAGAGCGCGTCGGAGACGTTGTCCGGCAACGTATGCGCGGCGCGGCGGCGGTACTGCTGTCTGCGATACTCTGCGGGGCCGTGCGGAGCGGTTGCGGCGATAACGAGAGCACGAGCCTGTGCGTGACCATGACGGGCGCGTTATCGGTCACGGCGCTGACGGCGGGAAGTCTGGAACAGTTAATCGGGCTGGGCTGGCGCACGATTGAGGAGTTGGACACGTTTTCAAAGGCCTTGCTTCCCACATTGGCGGCGGCGGTAGCGGCGTCGGGGGCCGTGACGACCGCCACGTTTCAACAGGTGGCGACCGTGTTTCTTGCGGAAACGTTGCTCAGTCTCATGAACAAACTGCTCATGCCCCTGACCTACCTCTATATCGGCCTTCTGACCGCGTCCTGTACGCTGTCCGGAAACGCGCTGGAAGCGTTAGCCGACGGCCTCAAACGCCTGATTACCGCGATACTGACCGGGACGGTTTTACTTTTTACGGTCTATCTGTCGGTGTCGCACGTTATCGCGGGGAGCGCGGACGGAATGGCGGTGCGGGCCGTGCGAACCGCCGTCACGAACGCCGTACCGGTCGTGGGCGGGATTCTGGCGCAGGTGTCGGAATCCATTTTAGCCGGGGCGGGGATGTTAAAAAACAGTCTGGGGGTGTTCGGTATGCTGACGGTCTTGGGCGCGTGCGCGTACCCGTTCTTACAGTTGGGCGTACAATACCTACTCTACAAGGCGGCGGCGACGCTGACGGCGGTCACGGGGATGTCGGAACTGGGCCGCCTGATTGACGGTCTCGGCGGCGCGTTCGGGCTGGTCTTGGGCATGACGGCCAGCGCCGCGCTGTTACTGTTCGTATCGGCGCTCAGTTTCCTGTCGGCGACGGCCTTATGATAGGGGCGGCGCGGGAATGGCTCGTTTCGATTGTCATGCTTTCGTTCCTGATTTCCCTTCTCCGCCTGCTCTTACCGGAAGGGAATCTCCGGAAAGTCGGCGCGTTTACGGGCGGACTTGTCCTCATGGCGGCGATTTTATATCCGCTGGCGCGTCTGGAACCCGTCTGGCCCGAATGGAACCCGGAGGCCTACGAAAACGCCGTCAACGAGCGTATGGAGGAACTCAACGCCGCGGAGGAGGACAGTTTCCGGCAACAGGTGTCCGAACGCACGGCGGCGTTAATACGCGCCAAGGCGTCGGAACTGGGCCTGACGCTTTCCGCGTCGGTCGATACGCGTATGGAGCGCGGCGCGCCGATTCCGTGGGCGGTCACGCTGGACGTTACCCGCGACGCGTTCACGCCGGACGGAACGCGGGAGGCGTCGCTGTCGGCATGGCTGGACGCCGCGCTCGATATTCCCCCGGAGCGTCAGTTCTGGACGCCCGCGGAAACGTAAAATAACGCGCCGTCTCTCTATCGGGGCGGCGTTTGCTTTTTTGTGAAAAAGGCTAGACACGGCGCGGAGATTGTGGTAAACTGTCGATTAAACAGGAAAGGAGGCGGCGACCGTGGCGGACGTGTTCATCAGCTATAAGCGCTCAGAGGATACGTCGGTTTTAGTGAGCCGTATCGCTGACGAACTTGAAAGCATGGATATTTCCTGCTGGTATGATACCAAAGACCCTACCCCCGGTTATTTCGCTCAAACAATTAAGCGTGAAATAGAAAATTGCAAAGTTTTCTTGTTAATCTGGGATGAAGGCGCGAACAATTCCGAATGGTGCTTAACTGAAACGCATATTGCGTTTAGTTGCGCCGCTCGTCCTATGCGGATTCCGTTTCAAGTGGGAGATTTTACAAAAGATAGCGATATGGACGTTTACATGACGCGCTGTCAGATTCTCAACGGCGGCAATTCTCCCAAAAACGCGAATATCAAAAAACTTATTGTTAAGATTGCCGCTATTTTCGGCAAAAAACCTATGAGAATTATCCAACGCGGTTCTTGCGGAGACGATGTGAAATACACGTTAGACGCAAACGGCGTATTGACTATCTACGGCAAAGAAGATATGCAAAATTTTGTCTTTGCCACGGATATTCCTTGGCAAAACATACGCGAATTAGTTTCTATAGTGAGGATTCAAAGGGGAGTAACTTCCATTGGAAGTTTAAGTTTCTCTGGTTGCCCTAGTCTAACAGGCGTTACCATTTCCGATAGCGTAACTTCCATTAATAGTAGCGCTTTCCGTGACTGCGACAGTCTGGAAAGTATCATCATTCCCGACAGCGTGATTTCTATTGGAGGATGGGCTTTTCGCAATTGCGGTAAGCTGACGAACGTCACGATTCCTGACAGCGTAATGTCGATTAGCTTGGAAGCGTTTCGAGGGTGCAATAACCTGAAAAGCGTCAGCGTTTCATCAAAAACAAGAATAAATACTTACGCATTTGACAACAACGCCAAAATCATACGCCGCAAATAACGCGAACTCCCCCGGGAAATGATTCCGGGGGAGTGCTTGTTTTTACGCCGCTATCGGTTGCAAATCGCCTTACTCATTATCGGTTGCAAAGCGGCTTACTTATCCTTCTTCAAGGCGGTGAGAATCGCCGCGCCGACGACGGAGCCAATCAGGAGCGCCACGATATACATAAACGGATTGCCCACGGTGGGGAATACGAAAATGCCGCCGTGCGGGGCCATTAACGTGCACCCGAAGAGCATGGACAGCGCGCCGGATACCGCCGAACCCGCGATACACGACGGAATCACGCGACCGGGGTCAGCCGCCGCGTAGGGAATCGCGCCTTCCGAGATGAAGCACAGGCCCATGATATAGTTGACGAAGCCGTTGTTACGCTCTTCTTCCGTCCACTTTTTGGGGAAGAAGGTTGTGGAAATGGCAATGGCAATCGGGGGAACCATGCCGCCGACCATGACCGCCGCCATAATGTCATAGTTGCCGTTGGAGAGGGCCGCAATGCCGAAGGCGTAGGAGGCCTTATTGAACGGGCCGCCCATGTCAATGCTCATCATGCCGCCGACGACCGCGCCGAGCAGGAGTTTGGACGAGCCGCCCATGGAGTTGAGCAGTCCGGACAGGCCGGAGTTCAACGCGCCCATAATCGGGTTGACCGCGCACATGAACACGCCGACGATAAAGATACCGCCTAAGGGATAAATCAGCATGGGGCGGATGCCGTCAAGGGCCTGCGGGAACTTTTCGGTGATTTTCTTGAGCCAGTTGACCACGAAGCCCGCCACGAAGCCCGCGAGTAACGCCGCGAGGAAACCGCCGGATACCGCCGGGGCGCCGCTGAAGATACTGGTAAACGACACGCCGCTGACGGCTAACGCGCCGCCCGTAAAGCCTACCGCGAGGCCGGGACGGTCCGCCATGGACATAGCGATAAAGCCGGCGAGTACGGGAAGCATGAAGTTGAACGCCTCCCCGCCGACGGTCTTGAAGAACGCCGCCAAGGGGGTATTCGTGCCGAAGTTGGACGGGTCAATGCTGTAATCGTCGAGCAGGAAGGCGAGCGCAATCATAATGCCGCCGCCCACGACGAAGGGTAACATATGGGAAACGCCGTTCATGAGGTGCTTGTAGAACGCGCTCCCGACGGAATCCCCCGCGCTGGACGCCGCCGACGCCGTCGCGCCTTCCTTGGAATGATAAATCGGGGCCTTGCCGTCAAGTATCGTCTGAATGAGTTCCTTAGGCTTATGAATGCCGTCGGCGACGCGGGTAATGACGACGGGTTTGCCGTCGAAACGCGCCATTTCCACGTTTTTGTCCGCCGCCACGATGATACCGTCGCAACGGGCGATTTCGTCCGCGGTCAGAATATTTTTCGCGCCGCCGGAGCCATTCGTCTCGACTTTCGTCGGAAGGCCCATTTCCGTCCCGGCTTTTTCAAGGTTCGTCGCCGCCATATACGTATGCGCGATACCCGTCGGACAGGCCGTGACCGCCAGAATCCGGTAGCCGCCCACCGACGCCCCACGCGCCGCCGCTTCCTGTTCCGTGAAGCTCTCGCTTCCGAAATGCTCCTTTTCGGCGTCGTCGAGCATTTTCAAAAACTCTTCCTCGGTTTTCGACGAACGCAACTGCTCTACGAAATCGTCCTCCGCAAGCAGATTCATCAGACGCGCCAGCATGTCGACATGTAAACTGCCGTTCATGGGCGCG
>JAFSOM010000070.1 GCA_017447005.1 Oscillibacter sp. | reverse complement strand
CGCTATGCCTGCTGGCGGCTTTCGCGCTTCTCGCGCTTTGCTCCTGTCAGGCGGGCGGCGACGCCGGAACGCCGGACGACGCGCCGGATACGGAAACCGTCCAGTCTCAACCGGAGCCGACGGAAATTTCCGAACAGTCTGACGCGCCGCAGTCCGGACAACAGGACAAGGAAACGCCGCAAGTTGGGGAGGCGGAACAAGAACGGCCAGAGACGCTCCAGTTTCAACTGGGGGCGTCCGGCTACGCCATGAGTGTTCCCCGCTCCTACAGAAACGGCGACGTGACTGTGGAAGAGTTGCGGGGCAACCAAATCGCCTATTATTACAGCGCGGAATCCGATATGGATTTTGACGTTTACCAGTTCCCCAAGCCGGATTCGGAAAGCGGCTTGGAAGAGTACCTCCATGCCGCCGCCGCTGATTTTGACGGAACGGAAATAGCCTACCGCCAGATTAACGGCGTCAATGTGGGAAGCTACAAGTCACGGGAAATTTACGACGGCGTGGAATACGACGTGCTGGTGGCTCTGATGGAAGAAGGCGCGGAGTATGTGCAGGTCATATTCTGGCTGGACGGCGAAAACGCCGAGCAGGAGGCTATGGACATTCTGAACACAATCGCCCCGATTGAAACCCGTGAACTTCAATTAGGGAAGTCCCCTTTCCGGCTTGTCATTCCCGTGGACTACCAGCCCGGCGAAGTCACCGCGGAGCAGGCCGCCGACGATATGATTGGATATTACTACAATGAAACCACGCCGCTGGATTTCGACGTGTACGAGTTCGGAAAGAACGGCTTTACATTGGAAAAGTACGCCATTGAGGAGGCCATGCGTTACGAAGCCGAGCGCGTGGACTACCGAACCATTAACGGGATTGATATGGCTGTCTACTACTCGTATGAGGAAAGCGAAGGCCAGACTTACCGCGTGTGCAATTACCTGTTTGAGTACGGAGACGACTTTGTGGAAGTGGCGTTCTGGCTGGATGGGGAAATCGCGGTCAAACAGGCCGACCGCATTATCTCCACCCTGACGCGGGAGGACGCCTGATGCGGGAGGAAAGCGATATGGAAATTGCTTCGGAAAGCAAGAGACCCAATCAAGATAACAAAGGCGCTAAAGCGACGGGAAACGCAAAGAGTATCGGAAACTTTCTGCTTTCCGTTCTGCTCATTGTCGTCGCGCTGTTCAGTGGGGCGCGTTGCGTCCGCCAGCAGTACGAAAGCGAACTGGACGCCGCGTATGAATCCATGGCAAACGCTATGTACGCTGTCCGTAACCTTGTCAGCTTTGAGAACTCCCTTCAGGAATCCTATGAGGGGTTCGACATGCAGGAAGCGCAAATTTTCACGCAAGTGGCGGCGCGTTATTTCGATTATCTGGGCGTCTCCGAACGGACGCTCACGGATTACGCCGTGGAAATGAAAGACTGCGCCATATACTATGACCGCAATGACGGAAGTTTGATAACCTCCGAAAACGCGGATGAATTTCCTTTGGAAAAGACGCAAACGCGCATGTTGAAAACATTAGGGGCGCTGGAAACGGACGACTATGACTATACAGCGATTCGCGTGGGTGAGGGCTGGCTTTACATTCGCTGGGATGACGCGGAGAACCTCTACAGCGTCGATTTCCAGAAAATCATGGACACCTGCCCCAAAGCGCTTTGCGTGATTCATAACCAGACAGGCGAAAT
>JAFSOM010000069.1 GCA_017447005.1 Oscillibacter sp. | reverse complement strand
ATGTCAAAGATTTCGTTCCGGACGGACGGGTTTTCCCAGTTCAAATCGGGCTGTTTTTTGGAAAAGAAATGGAGATAATACATTTGCGTTTGCGGGTCCCACTCCCACGCGGAGCCGGAAAAACAGCTTCCCCAGTTGGTAGGCGGTTCAGGGCGCGAACCGTTGCCGGGCTTGCCCTCCCGCCAGATATAGAAATCCCGCTTGGGATTGTCCCGCGACGAGCGGCTTTCCAGAAACCACGCGTGTTCGTCGGAAGTGTGGTTGACCACCAAATCCATGACGATTTTCAGGCCCTTGGCGTGGGCCTCGGAGAGAAGCGCGTCAAAGTCCGTCATGGTTCCGAACTCGTCCATAATGGCGCGATAGTCGGAGATGTCATAGCCGTTATCGTCATTCGGGGAGCGGTAGACCGGACTGAGCCAAATGACGTTGACGCCCAGCCGGACAAGATAATCCAGTTTGGAGCGGATGCCGTTCAGGTCGCCGATACCGTCGCCGTTGGAATCGCAAAAAGAGCGGGGGTAAATCTGATAGACGACGCTTTCCTTCCACCATGCGCGTTTTTCCATGCCGCAATACGTCCTTTCCCTGATTTATGCGCTTAAATCATGTTATTTTGGGCTTAGTCAGGAAGTGGGTCGGTAGCCTACCTGTGGGGTGTAAACGTCTCGTAAATCTCCTGTTTTACCCCTGTTTTGTTGGAAAATCAGCCGTTTTCAGCGATTCTCCAACACTGCCAATCCCCACCGACCCATTTCCTGACTAACGCCGTTATTATACCGGGAAACGCGCCGTTTCGCAACAGTAAATTTTCACAAAGACTTTCCGCGAAACTGTTCACAATGACGGGCTTGATTTTCCCGCCGCTTGTGGTATGATGGACGCGGAAAACATCATGCTATAATAGACGCGGAAAAATCAAGGGAGGGAACTTTATGCAACGTCACGAAACGCGCAGAGAAAGCGGCGTATTACTGCCCGTATTCAGTCTGCCGGGGCCTTACGGTATCGGCTGTTTCTCGCGTCACGCCCGACAATGGATAGATTTTCTCGCCGACGCCGGACAGTCCTACTGGCAAATACTCCCGCTCGGCCCCACCGGGTACGGCGATTCGCCGTATCAGTCGTTCTCTACCTTCGCCGGAAACCCGTACTTTATTGACTTGGAGGAGTTGATACGGCAGGGACTGCTTTCCCCGCAAGATTGCGACTGTCTCACGCCCGCCGACGCGTCCCGCGTTGACTACAAAGCCCTCTATGAACGGCGTCTCCCGCTTCTGCGTCAGGCGTTCGCGTCCGGCGAATCCGCCGACCCGGATTATCAGCGCTTTTGCGTAGAGAACGGGCGTTGGCTGGACGATTACGCGCTGTTCATGGCCCTGAAAAACCGTTTCAGCGGGGAGGCGTGGACGGAGTGGCCGGAAGAAATCCGCTTGCGCTCTCCGGACGCGCTGGAAAATTGTTGGGCGGAACTGTCGGCGGAAATCGCGTTCCAGAAGCGCGTACAGCATGCGTTTTTCCGGCAGTGGGACGCGCTTCGGGGGTACGCGCACGGGCGCGGAATCCGCATTATCGGGGACATACCGATTTATGTCGCCATGGACAGCGCGGACGCGTGGGCGAATCCGGAACTGTTCCAACTGGACGCGGATGAGCCGTCCGACGGCAGTGGCGGGCTGTCCGCCGGACGGCTTTTCCGCGTCCGGGCAACTGTGGGGGAATCCGCTCTACCGCTGGGATTATCATAAGGAAACGGCCTACAAGTGGTGGAAGGAACGTTTACGGGCCGCGTTCCGCCTCTACGACGTTCTGCGCATTGACCATTTTCGCGGCTTTGACGAGTATTACGCGATTCCCTACGGGGAAACGACGGCAATCAACGGGGAATGGCGTCCCGGCCCCGGACTGGACTTTTTCCGCGCCGTGGAACGCGGTCTCGGAAAGCGTGAGGTTATCGCGGAGGACTTGGGATATGTCACGGACAGCGTCCGACAACTCGTCACGGATACCGGTTTCCCCGGCATGAAGGTCTTGCAGTTCGCTTTCGATTCCCGCGACACCGGCGCCGCCGCCGATTATCTCCCGCATAATTACCCCGTCAACAGCGTCGCCTATACGGGCACGCATGACAACGAAACCTCGGCGGGCTGGCTGAAGGACATCAAGCCGGAAGAACTGCGGCAGGTACGGGAATACCTGTGCGACTACTACACGCCGGACGCGGAACTCGTGCGGCCTTTCGTATCGCTGGCGATGAGCAGTCCGGCGCGGCTGTGCGTGATTCCCTTGCAGGACTATATGGGCCTCGACAACTCGTGCCGGATGAATCGCCCTTCCAGCGTGGGTGAAAACTGGCTTTGGCGGGTTCGGGAGGAATCGCTCTCCGACGCGCTCCGTCAGAATATCTCCGACGTGACCCGGCGCTACGGACGAACCGCGAAAGCGCGTTGACCCGCACGAACGCGCCCTCCGCAATTCAGGTTATCGGCGCGGGATTGAAAACGCAGAGGTCGTTGACCCAGCCATATTGCTCGAAATACGGCTTTTTCCGTCCGCTCGCCATGTCAAGTATAAAACGGAACAGCTCTTTGCGCAGGCCAGAGAGCTTCTGATTGAAAAGGGACTGCTTCTCAAGAAGGGAACCATAGTGGACTCTGCCTTGGAAAAGCAGAAGATTTGCAAGGCATCTATTCGCTATAAGCGAACTACCACCCAGTTTTCCGACCGATTAAGCCTCAAAGATATGCGTTACCATGATTCCTTTTAAGGACGCTTTAGAAGCCGCTATTGACGCTTGCTCTTAAGTTGGATGACTATCGCGCTACCGGAACAGGCGCACGCTTCGTCAACGCGAAACCCGAATGTTTTCCATGTCCGCCGATAAAAATACGGACGGCCTTTTCAAGCTGTCCGTCTATATGAAGAATCCGTATTCGCCGCCGTTCCGCCATACGCTTTGCCGCTTTGCGCTCTTTTCCGCCGCCAAAATTGACGCGCCCCGCCTTTGAGAAAGCCGTCCGACGTTGGCGGTCAGCGTCTCCGACCAGTTCCCGAACGCGGACAGGCGCCGCGCCAAATGGGTTGAGCTATTTTTCCATAGAACTCGCTACATGAAAGAATAATCCGGAAAAATCTGCGCATAATCTCTATGCGCTACTCAAACAAACCATTCGACAGGACATCTGATATGAGGAAACGCCGTTCCCCTCCTGTCAGGACGAACTCGCTGTTCAAGCGAACTCTGGAAGGAAGAGACGTTTGCAACGAAAATTGGAGGAACGGCGTCCGCCGCCCCGCGAACGAATGCGGCGGACGCGCTCCCGCAAATTGACGGATTCCACCTCCTCCGTCTAACGGAAATCACCGGGCAGGATTTCTTGTCGGATTTGCGGCTTTTTGGACAAAATCGGCATAAATCCGTCTGTAAAGAAGCTGCCGTAGTTATGTTTATTATAACTCATTCCTCAATGCGACGCACAATTCCTGTCGCTTTCATCATAAAACTGCCTGTTTCAGTCGTATTGTATCCATTTCGCAAGAAAAAAGCCGCGCATTTTGGAGAAAATTTCGCCGTAAGGCGACAGAAGGGACATTTTATCGCCCCTTTCCGACGCTAACCCGCAAATCGTCTGGCGAATGGGATGCGGGCCGAGTTGTTTTTGCGCAAGGCCCTATTGCGACTATCTGAAAACGAAAACGACTGCCTTTCTGTCTAAACTCAAAGAAGTCGGGACAGAAGCGCCGCAAACGGCGGCTTTCTGTTCTGTTCCCGCGTCACAGCACTGCTTTTCAACGTCGCCAAAACGGAGACGCTTCGGGGAGTTATCAAACTCAATCGGGCAATGCCTTAGGCGGTTCTTAGCATTCCGCAAGAACAGGATAGATATGCAAAATTTGCGCTGGCGGAATCTGGAAGCCAAGACAGGATTTGCCGGGAGTTTTTTTATGACGCGCCGTTTCTCTGAAACCGTGGCCTTGAGGTTTTTTCCGCCGCGTAAATCAAAAGCTGGTCGGATTTGTTCCTCCGTCTCCGACATTTTTCTCAAAAACGCTTGTCAAATCGTCGTAACAAAGCTATGGATTCATACCGAAATTAAATACACTTTTTAAACCCATAGATAATGTAATTCCATGAGTTATCATAATCTGGATATTGAATATCAATGCAGGCCATTTGCTTTTCTGAAATTTTGATTCCAGTGGGATATTGGTTATAGTCCACAACGCAACGTACTTTTAAGCCGTTTTTCGTAGTAGTGGAGCCGATAAGATTGACAACGGTCCGAATGTCAATGAGAGGTTTTCCTGCCCGGTTTCTGGAAATATAACAAAAGAGCCTGTGTTCGATTTTATTCCACTTGGAGGTTCCGGGAGGGAAATGGGAGACATGGATTTCAAGGCCGATTTCCTCCGCCAGAAGCGCCAGTTCGTACTTCCAAAGGTGAACTCTCCAGCCGTTGCTTCCTCCCGCGTCACAGTTGACATAGAGCCTTTTGGCGTTCGGAAACGTAGCCTGACCAAGCGCGTACCACCATCTGCGAACGCTTTCTGGCGTGTCCCAAAAGAAGCGAAGAAAAAATAAGGCATGACGGCTCCAAATGTGGTATACTGAGACTGTGAAGCAAGCAGTATGCCGCAGGAAAGGAGCGCGTCATGTCTTATAATAATGATGATAACACGTTTCAACGCCGGATGCAAGGAGCGTGCGGAAGGAAAGGGCAAATTTACCGCGAAGGAACGCCTTGAGATTGGGGCGGCGTCCGCGATGGGGATTCCCTACCGAATTGCGGAGGAACAGTTTGACATCAGCCGAACGCATTATCACGACTTGGGGAAGCGGGCGGATTGCGTATTGGAGAGCCTGTGCGCGTCAGAACAGGCGACGGAGCGCGTGATAGTGTTGAACAAGGCGTTCCGGGAGCGTCTGGTTGTGTCGCTGACGTGTTACGGCATGTCCGCGACAAATATTACCGCCTTTGCGGAAGAAATGTTCGCGTATTCCATTTCCGGCGGGACGATATGGAATATTCTTAAAGAAGCGTCCCCGAAAGCGGAAGCGTTGGAAAAGAGCGTGTCGTTGGAGAATGTCAAACATATCGCAACGGACGAGGTCTTTCAAAACGGCGAGCCTGTTCTGACCGGCGCGGATTTGGACACCGGGTACGTGTTTCTGGCGCAGGCCGCGCCGGACAGGAGCGCGGAAACGTGGAAAGCGGCTCTCAAAGAAAAGGAGGGGCAGGGTCTCAAGCCGGAGTTGAACGTCAGCGACGGGGGAAGCGGACTGGTCAAAGGCGTCCGGGAAGCGTTTCCGGAAATCGAAACGCAGTTGGACATTTTCCATGCGTTGCGGGACTTGGGAAACGGGGTTCGGAGCGTGGAAGAGGCGGAAATCAAGCGCTTATCGAAACTTTTTGACTTGGAATACCGCATTCAGACCACGAAAACCTATCTTCCCACAAAACAGGAATATGACCTGATGAATCAGAATACGCCCGCCCGCCTGCTCCAATCGGACACTTTACGCATTCTGTTCGACTGGCTCAGGGAGTATACGGCTTTCAGCGGGTGCGGTTATCAGGAGAGCGTTTCCCTGTGCGAATGGATTCTTGACGAGATGGCGGCGCTTTACCCGAAGAGGGATGCTCTTCAGAGACAAATCCGGCGTTTCCGTCAGCGCCTTCCGGATTTGCTCGCTTTCCTGCCCCGCCTTCAACGCCACATGCGGGATATGGCGCGTCAGTTCCATGCGGAAGAATCCGCTTTCGCCCTGCTCTACGCTCAGAAAGCGTGGGAGTATCACAGCGAAGAATATCGTTTTATGGAAAAGAAACTCTACCGTATCTTTGGAGAGCGTCTCCCGGAAGCAAGGGAAACGCTCACGGAAATGATTCGCCATACTTACCGCGCCAGCAGTTCGGATGAAAACGTCAACGGTCGGCTCCGGGTATTTATGAACGCCAGACGCGGCGTTCCCTCGTGGCAACTTCCTTTATATCAAATGTTCCTCAACATGAAAAAGGCGAAGCGTTCCAGACGGCGGGAGCGAATCGGGACAAGCGCTTTGGAGCGTCTGACAGGCCAAAGCCATCCGGATTTCCTTGACGCGCTCCTTGGCGCGCCGAACTATATCCTTTCCGCCCCATAAATTTTGTTATCGTACCTGTTATCATAAGGGAAAAGAACAATATGACAGAATGACATATTCTGGAAATGGAAATGCCTGTAGGGGCATTTTGCTCTTTTTTAGGCTTTTGGCGCCTTGTTCGCTATTTTACCCTCTTTTTGGGACACGCCCCGATAAGATGTGGTATTATATAGAGGAAAGGAGGTCGGACTTAAAATGGCAAAGTACAGAAACGGAAGGCACACAGTATGCGACATCAAGTATCACTTTGTGTGGATTACAAAATATAGATATAAGATATTACAAGGCAAAATCGCGTACCGTTTGCGGGAACTGCTCAAGCAGGGATGTGAAGCGAAAGGACTGGAAATCGTCAGGGGAAGCATCAGTAAAGACCATGTGCATATG
>JAFSOM010000068.1 GCA_017447005.1 Oscillibacter sp. | reverse complement strand
CGACAAACGCTTTGCCGCTCTCCCGGTCATTCATGACATTCATCTCGGAGACTGGAATTATGTGATTTCCACTCTCAATCGCTGATTCTTTCCTGTGCGATAATTCCTACGTGATTATTTTATTTTTGCGCAAGTCCTTAGCGATACTTATCGGGATTCATTATCGCATATCCTTCGCCTTTGCGCTACACGCCCTCACAGACGACGCTTACAGAGGAACTCCGTCAGGAGTTGGAATACGCCCAAACGAAAGAGCGGCAATACGCGCATCAAGCGGAACGTATCCGAAACAGAATGAACTATAACGCGAAAGGCGAACGAAAACAACGCGCCCACCGCCTCATAACGCGGGGAGCCGCTATTGAGAGCGTCGCGCCAATAGTAAAGGATATGGGAGAGGTCGAGTTCTATTCGCTCGTGGAGAAAATCATCTCCCTGCCGGAAGTCAGCGCAATCATAACGCAACCCGTCAGCGAAAACGCGCCGCCGATTGCGCGGGAGACTGAATAATGTCGCTGTTCCATTTTCACGTCACGCAGATTAGCCGAAGCGCGGGAAGCTCCGTCATCGCGTCGGCGGCCTACCGCGCCGGAGAAAAACTCTACAGCGAATACTACGGCGAAACCAACGATTACTCCCATAAGACGGGCGTTATCCTGTCCGAGATTCTTTTGCCGCCGCAAGCCCCGGAGGAATACAAAGACCGCGCCACCCTTTGGAACGCTGTCGAGAAAACGGAGCGACGGAAAGACGCCCAGCTTGCCTACAGTTTCGACATCGCTTTGCAGAATGAGTTGACAATGGAGGAGAACATTGAACTGGCGCGACGCTTTATCCGGGAGCAGTTTATAACAAGAGGCATGATTGCGGATTACGCGATTCACGCGCCCGATAAAAAGAACGGTATCCCAAATCCGCACTTTCATGTGATGTGTCCGATTCGTCCGCTTGCCCCGGATGGAACATGGGACTGTAAACAACACCTCGTTTACCGGGCGGATGCGGACGGAAACCGCGTCATCGGCGCGAACGGCAAGCCAATTCGTGACGCCGTTCCGACAACCGACTGGGGAACTCCCGAAACTTTGGAAATGTGGCGGGCGGCATGGGCTGACATGGTGAATAACAAGTTCGCCGAAAAAGGGCTGGCCTGTCGGATAGACCACCGCTCAAACGAGCGGCGCGGTCTGGACGCACTGCCAACAATTCACGAAGGCCCCGCCGTCCGTCAGATGGAATCACGCGGTATCATAACGGAGAAGGGCGAATTGAATCGCTGGATTAAATCAACCAATGTTCTGATTACGAATCTCCGAAAGAAGATACAGGCGTTACAGGACTGGATAGCGGAACTCAAAGAGCGTCTTTCCAAACCGGACGCTATGGGACTTGCGGATTTGTTGAACGCGTACTATAACGTGAGAAACGCCGGAGCATGGAGCCAGAGAGCGAAAGTCAACAATCTGAAAGAGTTCTCCATAACGGTCAATTACCTGACGGAACACGGCATATCGACCGTGAAGGATTTGCAATCCCATATTGAGACGCGCATGAATCAAACGGACGCCCTGCGAATTTCCATGAACGCGAAGTCCGCAAGGATAAAGGAATTGAAAGACCTGTTGCGGCTTGCCGACGATTACGAAAAGCTGAAACCCGTCTTTGAGAAATTGAACGCTATCAAGTGGAAGGGACAGCGCGAGAAATTCAAAGCCGAACATGAAACCGAACTGCGCCAGTTTTACGCCGTGCGTCGCAAGCTGACGGAACATTGTCCGCCTGACGGGAGGTTTCCGAAAGCGGCGTGGCGCGGAGAACTGGAACGGATTCAAAAGGAACGCGAGAGAGAATACGCCCGGTACAAAACTCTGCGCGACGATTTGAAAACGCTGTGGAGTATCAGACAGCGCGTTGACGGCGCGGTTCGTCAAAAGACGCGCACGGAAATGGAATGCGCCGCCGAAACGCGGTGAGTGTATTCCGCAACATGGCCTTACGGCGTCGGTCACAAATTGCGACCGACGCCGTAAGTGTAAACGGGGAATCGCCGATTTGTCATATGCGATAATCCCGCGATAAAAAATCTCCGTTTTAACAAACGGCAACGAATAAAAAACGCTTTACAAACAGCCCCGCCCCTATTATAATAGATGTTGGAATAGTGGGGCTTGGGCTGTCGGACAGGAGGAATCGAATGCTGAGACAGCAGACCACGAAAGCCCCGATTACCGCTCTTTACTGCCGCCTGAGCCGCGACGACGAGTCGCAGGGCGAGAGCAATTCCATCAGCAACCAGAAACATATTCTGGAAAACTACGCGCGGGAGCACGGCCTGATGAATTACCGCTTCTTTGTCGATGACGGCTGGAGCGGCGCGAACTTCAACCGTCCCGGATTCATGGAAATGCTGGACGGCGTGGAGAACGGAACCGTCAAGACCGTTATCACGAAAGACCTCTCCCGGCTGGGACGCCAGAGAAAGAGCATTTGAAAAAGGGTATAGGAAATAGACCTCCTAAAATAAGGCGGTTTCAGGCAAAGGATATTCAAATTGTGTTCTAATGGTAAGGTCTCCTTAAAATAGTGTCAGCGTTTTCCAAAAAGGATGAGGG
>JAFSOM010000067.1 GCA_017447005.1 Oscillibacter sp. | reverse complement strand
GGATAACTGTTGCAGACGCGCCCGGATACGCTGTAGGCGTAACGTCTCGGACTGCGACATCCGCGCCGCGCTGTCCTGTAACCACCCGCGCAAGTGCAACGTGTCCGGGACGGCGATTTCCGCCGCGTTCGACGGCGTGGAGGCTCTCGCGTCGGCGACAAAATCGGAGATTGTCACGTCCGGCTCATGCCCGACGGCGGAGATAACCGGTATGCGCGATTCGTAAATCGCCCGCGCTACGCGCTCGTCGTTGAACGCCCACAAATCTTCCATCGACCCGCCGCAGCGTCCCGTGATGAGCACGTCCGCCACGTTCCAGCGGTTGGCGTAACGGATAGCCCCGACGATTTCCGGCGGCGCCTCCGCGCCCTGTACGCGCACGGGTAACAGTATCACTTTCGCCAGCGGGTAACGCCGCCGGAGTATGCGTATCATGTCGTGCACGGCGGCCCCGGCGGACGACGTGACAATCGCAATGCGTTCGGGGAAACGCGGTAACGGCTTCTTATGCGCGGGGTCAAAGAGGCCTTCGGCGTATAACTTCACCTTCAACTGCTCAAAGGCTATCGCCAATTCTCCCGCGCCCTCGGGCGTGAGCGTCTCGCAGTAGAGCTGATAGGCGCCGTCACGCGGGAACACCGACACGCGTCCCGACAATACGACTTTCATGCCGTTTTCGGGACGAAAGCGCAGTTTCGACGCCGCCCCCGCGAACATGACGCAACGTAACGCGCCTTCGGCGTCCTTCAACGTAAAGTAATGGTGCCCCGACGGGTATACCTTATAATTCGACAGTTCCCCGCGTACCAGTAAGCGCTGTAACGTCGGCTCCTTGTCCAGCAGGTACTTTATCAGCCGGTTCACTTCCGATACGCTGTAAATCGTCCGTTCCATGTCCTGTCACCTCCCGTATCCGTCGCGGCCCCTCTGTCACTGTGTGAGATTCTCCCCCGTTCCGGGGGGCGACATGGGCGCGTCAAGCGTTACGGCGGCTCACTCCGCGTTACGCGGCGACGCCTCCGCACGGACGAAACTCCCCAGTATGCCGTTGATAAAGCGTACCGTCTCCGGCGTCTCATACTTCTTGGCAATCTTCACGGCGGCGTTGACCGCGGCGGCGTCGGGTATCTCCGGCATATACAGAACCTCGTACATCGCCACGCGCATGACCGCCGACGCCACAAGCGGTATCCGGGCGAACTTCCAGCCCACGGCGTAACGCGCTATATCGGCGTCGAGTTCGGCGGCGTGCGCGCTGACGCCCTCCACGACTTTGCGAATATACGCCGCCTGTTTGGCGTTGGGGGCGTCGGCGTAAAGCGGGTCCTCGTCGGCCAGCGCCGCGAACGTCTCCTTGCTCAACCGCTCATCCAGCAGTTCCGGCGCGCTCCTGTCCGTGAAACTCAGCTCATAGGCCAGATGAACGGCGATTTCTCTCGCGGTATCCCGTGTCATAGTCCCGCCTCACGCCAGCGACACGCCGCCCACATGGACGTTGACCGCCTCCACCGGACAGCCCGTCATGGCCTCCAGCGACGAAAATACCGCCTTCTGTACCTCCTCGGCCACTTCCGGTATCGGGCGCCCGTACTCGACCATGAGGTAAATATCCACTTTGAGCGCGTCGCCGGTCATGTCGATTTTCACGCCCTTGGCGCTTCTGCGGGCGCTCGTGGTACCCGACGCCGTATTCGGCACGCTGTTGCCCATAGGGGTCATCATGCCCGACACGCCATCAATTTCCCGCACGGCCCCCACGACCACCGCCGCTAACACTTCCTCCGAAATGTTGACGTTTCCTTTTTCCTCGGGGAGCGTCATATAATCCCTGCTTTCAGCCATTTGCAAACTCTCCTTCTCCATACCGGAACGGCCTCAACGCCGTGCGGAATCCGTTCTTCCACGGCGTTTCGCCGTGATTTACGGTTGTATTGCGGCCCGTGACGCGATTTCCGCGCCCGTCCGGCGTGTGATTCGCGCCCGCGCGCCGCGTAAGTATCGGCATTGTATCATATCCGCGACGCGATTACAACCGCCGCCGCGTGATTTTTCCGTCAGCGCGGGACGCTCAAGAGAACTTTTCCACATTGCATTGTGGAATTGTGGAAAACTATGTGGAAAACGTGGAAAATTCACTCGTGCGCGTGGAAATTTTTCCTGACGCGGCCCATCATGCGCCCTGAAAAAAAATCCGTTCCCCGTCCCTGAAAGGGAAGGGGGACAGGGGAAGGGTTCTATTGCGCAAAACTTGCCAACGATTACTACACGCATACAGGAAACGGGAAGGGGCAAATTTTCCCTTGCTCTTGCGGCGGTTTTGTTATAAAATAATTCCCCTTAGAAACGGAATCCGCAAACGTTTCGTCACATTTCACGTCAGGAGGTTTTCGTATGAAAGCAAAGAAGGCTTTGTTCCGGGGACTGTGCGCGGCGATTTTATGCGCGTGTCTGACGCTTCCCGCCGTCGCGCAGACATTCCCGGACGTTCCGCCCGCGCACTGGGCCTACGCCAACATTGAGGAGGCCGCGTCGGATGGGGCGGTCAGGGGCTATCAGGACGGCTCTTTCGCGCCCGCCAATCCGCTTTCCTTGGCGCATTTCACCGTGATTCTGGCGCGTTCCTTCTACGGCGACGAACTGGACGCGATTCCCGTCAGCGCGTCGGCGGCGTGGTACGACGCGGCGGAAACCGTGGCGCGCAATCACGGACTGCTTACGGGCGTGGACGCCGCGATGAACGACCCGCTTTCCCGGTATGAAACGGCCGTGGAAATCCGCAATCTGCTTACGGCGCGGGGCCTGACGTTTTCGGAACGCGCCGCGCAGGAGAGCGCCGCGTCGATTGAGGACTGGGACGAGTTCCCCTCTTACGGCGTCAGGGACGCGGTCGCTTGCGTGTACTCGCTGGGGATTCTGGGCGGGTACGCCGACGGCAAATTCCACGGGGAAAATATCCTGAACCGTGCGCAGGCGGCGGCGATTTACTGCCGCGTCAAGAATGTTCTTGCGAATTTCACGTCCCCGCTCTCCGACGACCCGTCGACCGTTGACAACGCCGAACCCGACGACTGGACGCCCGTTGACAGTTCCGAACCCGACGACTGGACGCCCGTTGACATTCCCGAAGGCGCCACGCCAGAGGAAATTCTTGAGAAGCAGTTGGAAAATGGTATCCGCGAATTGGAAAAGATTCTCAATGACCTGAACGACATGAACATTTCCTCTCCCGACGACAGTCAGCCGGAAACTGTTCCCGATGAGGCGTCCGGCGACAGTCAGCCGGAAAGCGTCGCCGATGAGGCGCAGGCGTTCCGGGAGGAGGTTTTGCGCCTCGTCAATGAGGCCCGGGCGCAGGAGGGTTTAGCCAAGCTGACGCTCTCCGATAAGCTCGTAGAGGCGGCGCAAATCCGCGCCGAAGAACTCCCGGAGCAATTTTCGCATACCCGGCCCGACGGCGCAAGCTGTTTTACCGTATTGTCGGAAGTGGGCGCCCGCTATATGGCGACGGGCGAAAACATCGCCGCCGGACAGCGTACCCCCGCTGACGTGATGGACTCTTGGATGAACTCCACCGGACACCGGGCGAATATCCTGTCCGAAAACTATAGTCAACTTGGCGTGGGCGTATGCAAAGCCTCCGGCGGTTACGGCATTTACTGGGTGCAGTTGTTCACCGACTGACGCGCTTTTTCCCGCCGTCGGAAAGCCTGTTCAAAACAATTTTCCCCGCCCCGGAAAGAACGGGACGGGGGAACGGGTTTCGCGTCAAATCAATCCTCGGCAAGTCCGGCGGTGATAAGGGCCATAGAATAGACTTCCTGACCGTTACAGCCGCGGCTGAGGTCGTTAATCGGCGCGTTGAGTCCCTGCAGAATCGGGCCGTAGGCGTCGAAGCCGCCCAGACGCTGCGCGATTTTGTAGCCGATGTTGCCCGCGTTGATGTCGGGGAAAATAAAGGTGTTGGCGTGTCCGGCGACGCTGGAATCGGGGCATTTCGTTTTCGCCACACGCGGGGATACCGCCGCATCGAACTGCATTTCGCCGTCCATGGGGATGTCGGGGGCCTTGGCGTGGGCAAGTTCGTAGGCGTGGCGCATTTTGTCCACGTCCTCGCCGGAGCCGGAGCCGTGGGTCGAATAGCTCAGGAACGCTACCCGCGGTTCCACGCCGAAAATTTTCGCGGTGTTGGCGGTCTGCACGGCGATGTCGGCTAAATCCTCTTCCGTGGGTTCAATCTGGATGGCGCAGTCAGCCATAGCCAGCACGTCGCGTTCGCCGGAGACGGCGTTCCGCACGAGAATGAAGCAGGAGGACACCAGACGGTTGCCGGGTTTCGTCTTGACGAGTTGAAGCGCGGGCCGTACCGTATCGGCGGTGGAGTACGTCGCGCCGCCGAGCAGGGCGTCGGCGCAACCCATGGCGACTAGCATGGTACCGAAGTAGTTGGCGTGGCGCAGGGCCTGACGGCATTGCTCCTCGCTCATTTTGCCCTTGCGTAGTTCGACCATCTTGGCGACCATTTCTTCCATATGGTCATAATTGTCGGGGTCACGGATGTCACAGCCGCGGATGTTGAATCCGGCCTCCTCGGCGGCGGCGTAAATTTCATCCGGGTTTCCCACGAGCACGGGCGTGAGGAAGGTTCCGGACAGCAGACGGGCGGACGCTTCCAGAATGCGCGGGTCGGTGCCTTCCGTGAAGACGATGCGGCGGGGATGGGCTTTCAGTTTCTTGATAAGAAATTCAAACATTGCGCGAGTCCCTCCTGTGTTAAGTAGTCCTTACAGTATACACCAGAAAGCGTTACAGTTCAAGCCGTTTTTGTGGAATTTATACGAAGATATTTTATGAGCAGGCCATTTTTCAGCGCGTCAGACAATCGCGTAACGTCCTTTTCGGGCGGATTTATTCCTTTTCCGCATACATCTTGGCGTCCGCCGCGAAGTTTTGCTTGACATCCCGCCGCCGCGCTGATATAGTCAGTTTATCCGTACTTTTTACGGCGGGAACGCCTGTTTCAGCGTAAAAGCGCGTTTTGAAAGGAGGACGCAATATGCACATCACAATCGCGGGACGTTTGGGAAGCGGCAAATCGACCGTCTGCGAAGTTCTGCGCGAGCGGCGCGGCTTTGAGGTCTACAGTACCGGGGCCATACAGCGCGATATGGCGCGGCGCATGAATCTGGACACGATAGAAATGAACCGGCGCATGGCGGGGAATCTGGAATTTGACCATATGATAGACGAGGCGACGACAAAACTTGCTATGGAAAAGTCCGACCCGCCGATTCTCTTTGATTCGCGGATGGCGTGGCATTTCGCGCCGGTGTCGTTCAAGGTCTATATGACCGTCGACCCCATGACCGCCGCCCGACGCGTCTACAATACGCGC
>JAFSOM010000066.1 GCA_017447005.1 Oscillibacter sp. | reverse complement strand
GTCATTCAACAGGCGGGAGAAAATGTCATAGGAACGCTCTCCGCGGTTGGTCTGCTCTACTACATAGGGAACTAAACTCACAATGATAACCTCCATCCGTATGGTTCACAGGCGCGGCCTGCCCGGACGGTCAAACGCGTCGAACGTCCGGCGGCACGCGCAAAAATAACTGGTTACATGGTCACAGGCCAAGCCGACGGGAGTTCCGGGAATATTGGAAACGTTCGCGGTATTGTCCGGCTTAGGCCTCCGACGTTTCGTCGCCGTCGGACGGCTTTTCGGCGTCGTCGGCGTTCTCGTCGGACGGCTTGAACTCCGTCGCCGTGGCGTTCTCCGTCACGATAGCAATGGCCTTTTGCGTCAGCACTTGATTCGTCATCTGCTCTTCGTTGAAATACTTCTTAATGGATTCCTTATCCATGCCGGACTGTTCCGCGAGTTTTTCGTATTCGGCTTCCCGGTCCTCGTCGGTGGCCTCCAAATGCTCCTGCTCAATGATAGCGGTCACCGCCAAATCCATGCGAACCTGACGAACCGCCGGTTCCTGCGCGTCCTCCAGCAACTTCTCCTCGGTGGCGCCCGTCATTTGCAGGTACTGCTCATAGCCGAATCCCTGCTGATAGACCTGCCGTTTGAGATTGTCGATAAACTGCTTGGCCTGACGGTCAATCAGCACGTCGGGAATCTCCGCCGTAATGCCGTCGGCTACCTGATTCATCAGCGCGTCCTCAAATTCCCGGTCGGCGGCTTCCTGACGCTCTTTGCTAATCTGCTTGCGCAAATCCTCGCGCAGTTCGGCGAGCGTGTCGAACTCCGAAACGTCCTTGGCGAACTCGTCATCAATTTCGGGCGCGTCCTTCTCCTTGACCTCCCGCGTCGTGACTTTAAACGTCGCGTCTTTTCCGGCCAGTTCGGGGGCGTAGTTATCCGGGAATGTAATTTGAATCTCGCGCTCCTCGCCGGGCTTCACGCCGACAAGCTGGGCCTCAAAGCCGGGTACGAAACTCTCCGAGCCAAGTTCCAGACTGTGATTCTCTCCTTTGCCGCCGTCGAACGGCTCCCCATTGAGAAAGCCTTCAAAGTCAATCACGACGGTATCGCCGAGTTTGGCTTCGCGGTCAACGCTGACAAGGCGCGTGTTACGGTCGGACAACCGCCGGATACGCTCCTCAACGTCGTCGTCGGTCACGGTAACGCTCCGCTTGGGCGCGGAGAGGCCCTTGTACTGTCCCAGCGTCACTTCGGGGTATACGGGCACAGTGGCCTTGAAGGCGAACCCTTCCGCCGTCGGAACGCCGTCCAGCTCCACCGACGGCATATCCACGACTTTGAGTTCCTTTTCCTTGACCGCGGCCTCGTAAGCGTCGGGGAAGGCTTCGTTGATGGCGTCATCGTAAAAGACCTCTCTGCCGTACATGGCCTCAATCATCTTGCGGCTTGCTTTGCCTGGGCGGAATCCCGGCACGCGATATTTCCGGCGGTTCTTTTTGTACGCCTTCTCTATTGCGGCGTTGAACTCGTCCGGCCCTACCTCAACCGTCAGGACGACCTGACTTTTTTCCAGCTTTTCACAGCTTTTGACGTTCATGTTGAAAACTCCTCTCTCGTGTTCGGGCGTTTCGCCCGGTTCGGGGGCTATTCTACCAGACTGTTCGGAAAATTACCAGTCTTTTTTGCGCAAAACACAAATTTTTTCTAGGCCGCTCCGGGCCGGACGTTTCTCTATGCGAAACCGCGTCAGCGGCGGCGCGGAATCCGTCTCAGTCGCAGAGCGGCGCGGGCGCGAATCCCAGATAATCGGCGGAAATCAGCGAGTACTCCACGCCGTTACGGAATCCTTCAATCCGGCGTTGAATCGCGTAACCGTGCAAGTGCCCGTAACAGCACCGCCGCACCGCGTAACGTTCCAGCAGATTGAGAATCTCCGGGCGTTCGTAGCCCATGTATAACGGGGGATAGTGCAGGAAGCAGAGAATCGGACGCCCGTCAGCGGCTTTCAGGGACGTTTCCAAGCGTTGAATCTCCCGCCGCAACACTTTTTCGTCGTCCGGCTTTCCTTCTTCCTCCATGAACCAGCCCCGCGTACCGCAAAGCGCGTATTCGCCGTAAAACGCGCAGTTGTTGTGAATAAAATCCAGCGTCGTGAAACCCTTTTCCGTAAAGAAGCGGCGCATTTTGGAGACTGTGCCCCACCAGTAATCGTGATTGCCTTTGACCAGCAGTTTGCGGCCCGGGAAGGCGTCCAGAAAGCGGAAATCCGCCTCCGCCTCCTCCATCGTCATGCCCCATGAGGTATCTCCCGCAAGAATCAGCGTATCCTCCGGGCGCAGGGCCGACAGGCTTTCGCGTATCCGCTCCACGTACCCGCTCCACGCCGGGCCGAAAACCTCCATGGACTTATTGACGCTGAAAGACAAATGCAAGTCTCCCATGGCGTACAGGGCCATAACGCCCCTCCTCTCATGCCTTCCCGTTCGTCAAGTCGGAAGGTTCGTCTCCCTCCGCGTACCGTCCCGGAAGGTTATTTCAGGAAATCCAGAACCACGCGTTCCATCTCCGGTTTCTCCGCCGACAAATCAAAGCGGCGCCGTTTATCCTTCAAGGCCGCAAGGCGTACCGGAACCGGCGTTCCCGTGGCCTCACGCAACTGGTCAAGCAAGGCCGTACCCGCGCCCGTCGGCGTCTGTCCGATGGCCTCCAAGACGTGGTCGCAGAATTTATACGGCGACGCCGTGGACGCGAATACCGCTACCGTCTTATCGCCCGTCGCGGCGCGGTACTGTTCCAGTACGTCCGCCGCTACCGCCGTATGCGTGTCGATAAGGTAGCCGTAGTCGCGCCAGTAACGCCCGATAGTATCGGACGTGCCGCGCTCGTCGCAGAACCCGCCCCAGTATAACCCGTTCAGGGCCGTTTTGATACGTTCCGAGACCTCATATCTGCCGTCCCGCGAGAGCGCGTCCATATATCCCCGTACTTCCGCGTCGTTCTCCCCGGAGAGGTCGTATAACAGCCGCTCCAAGTTCGACGATACCAGTATATCCATAGACGGACTCATCGTTGTATAGAATTTACGGTTGCGGTCGTAAACGCCCGTGCGGAGAAAGTCCGTGAGGATGTTGTTCCGGTTCGACGCGCAAATCAGTTTGCCAACGGGAAGGCCCATGCGTTTCGCGTAATACGCCGCGAGGATGTCGCCGAAGTTCCCCGTAGGCACGCAGAAATTCACCTTGTCGCCCATGCTGATGACGTTATCGCGGAGCAAATCACAGTAGGCGGAAATATAGTAGACGACTTGCGGGAGAATGCGCCCCCAGTTGATAGAGTTCGCCGACGAAAGAAATACGCCTCTGTCCCACAACGTTTTCCGGATAGCCTCATCGGAGAAAATGCGCTTGACCCCCGCTTGGGCGTCGTCAAAATTCCCCACGACCGCGCATACGCCGACATTCGCGCCCTCTTGCGTCGTCATTTGCGCCTCTTGAATCTCCGATACGCCGTCCTTGGGATAAAAGACCATAATGGACGTGCGCGGAACGTCGGCGAAACCTTCCATAGCGGCCTTGCCGGTGTCGCCCGACGTAGCCACTAAAATGCACGCCGTCTTGTCCTCTCCGGTTTTCTCCAGCGCCGCCGACAGCAGTCGCGGGAGCATTTGCAAGGCCATATCCTTAAACGCGGACGTGGGGCCGTGCCAGAGTTCCAGACAGTAGGTCGAATCGTCGACTTTGCGCAACGGCGCGGCGGCGGGCGTGTCGAAACGGTCGGGGCCGTAAGCCGCCTCCGCGAACGATAACAACTCCGCTTCCGGGTAGTCGTCCAGATACAGCGACATCACTTTCGCCGCCCGTACCGGATACGACAGCGGAATCAGGCTCTTTAAGAAAGCCTCATCCATGACCGGGACAGTTTCGGGCGTGAGCAGTCCGCCGTCACGCGAAAGCCCCATCTTAATCGCGTCCGCCGCGCTTAATCTTACGCTTTTGTCCCTTGTGCTTAAATATTTCATGCTTCTATCCTCCTTGTGAAAACGTATGCGTTGGCATATAATCGCCCCTCATCCGCGTTAAGCCGGATAAAACTTGCCCTCATCCGTCACTGCGTGACACCTTCCCCCGTTCCGGGGGAAGGGTAAGACTATAGCGTAATCTTAACAACAACGCGGAATCAATGCGGAAACTTCGCAAGGTTGCGCGGAAAAATGAAAGATTGCGCTGTCAAGTTTACCCTTCCCCCATGTCGCCCCCACGAAGTGGGGGAGATGTCACGAAGTGACAGAGGGGGCCGGGGGAAGGTGGCGCGCAGCGCCGGATGAGGGCAAGTTTTATCCAGCCTGACGCCTATGCCTGAACGTGGGAGAATCTCACGAAGTGACAGAGGCTTTACGCGTCGTCGGACGGGAAATGAATCCCGGCCTGTTTCCGCGCCTCCGAGAGCAGTTCCGCGACAATCACGCTCTGTTCCAAGAGCGTATCGCACAAGCTCCGGTCGCCGCCGTCAATGGCCCGCAGGAACGTTTCAAACTCCGGTTCCATACGGTG
>JAFSOM010000065.1 GCA_017447005.1 Oscillibacter sp. | reverse complement strand
TCATCTCGGCGGGCATATTTTCTCCCCGGAGGAGTTATCCTCTTTTATTTTACGCGCTCTCCGCGAGGATGCGGAGCGGTATTTGGGCGAACCTGTTACGGAAGCGGTAGTCAGCGTTCCGGCGTACTTCGCGGAGGGACAGCGGGCCGCGACGAAACGGGCGGCTGCGCTGGCGGGACTGCGCGTGGAGCGCTTAATCAATGAGCCGTCCGCGGCGGCGGTAGCGGGGGAGAGGCTTTCGGACGGCGAACAAAAAACGGCGCTGGTGTTCGATTTCGGCGGCGGAACCTTGGACGTATCGCTGGTGGAGATGTTCGATAACGTGGTCAGCGTGGCGGCGGTCAGCGGGGACATTCGTCTCGGCGGACGCGATTTTGATTTGGCCATTGCGCGGGCGTTCTGTCAGGAGTGCGGGCTGACGTGGAACCAGTTGTCGGCGCGACAGCGCGGAAACCTGCTCTATCAGGCGGAGATATGCAAGGTGGCGTTAAGCGGGCGGGAGCCGGTGCTGATGTCGGTCATGGACGGGGAGATTTCCGCGTCGCTGATTCTCACAAGCGAATGGCTTATCAGGAAATGCGGGATGTTGTTCCGCCGCATGACGGCCCCGGTACGGAAGGTATTTTTAGACGCGGGTATGCCGCCGTCGGAACTGGACGATTTGATTATGGTAGGCGGTTCTAGCCGTATGCCTACGGTACGGTCGTATATTTCGCGCTTTCTGAAAAAAGAGCCGTTGCGCAAGTTGCCGCCTGATACGGCGATTGTGCGGGGCGCCGGCGTCTGCGCGGGTATGAAAGGTCATGAGCGGGAGTTGCGCGATTTGATATTGACGGACATTTGCCCGTTTACGCTGGGGGTGGATGTGATTAACCAGAGCGAGCCGGGAAGACTGCTGATGTCTCCGATTATTGAGCGGAACAGCGTCCTGCCGACGAGCCGGATGGGAGTATACAGTACGACAAGGGATAATCAGGACAGGGTGGAAATCCGGATTTATCAGGGGGAAAACCGTTACTGCGCGGATAATACGTATCTGGGGAAGATGGAATTGTCCGTGCCTCCGGCGCCGGCGGGGGAGCAGTCCGTCCGGATTCGCTTTACGTATGACATTAACGGACTGTTTGAGGCGGAAGCGGTCAACGACCTCGGGGAGCGCACGCGCCTGTTGTTGCGTGACGGCGACATGAGCGAAGAGGAATTGCGCGTCCGGTTGCGGGAACTGGAAAAGCTGAAGTTACATCCCCGGGAGCAGGCCGTCAACCGGGAAGTAACGGCGCGTGGAGAGCGGCTGTACGCGGTTACGGTGGGAAATACGCGGTATCAGGTGGGGAGAATGCTGGACTGGTTTCAGATGGAACTTGGGACGCGGGACCCTTTGCGGATAGCCAGCGCGAGACGGAAGGCCACGCGTTTTTTTGAGCAGGTGGAAACGTATCTGGAAAACGCGCCGCTTTCGACGGAGGATTGGCCGGACGTGGGGGAGGACAACGACTTTTGGCGACATGACGGCGAGGAGGACGACGACTTTTTGCGGTATGACGACGCGGAGGGGGAGACATGAACTGGCCTTGGGACGAACTGGGATTGCCCGGCCCCGTGGGGCTGTCCCTGATTCGTCAGGCCTATGCCGAACGGCTGAAGCGGACGCGTCCGGAAGAGAAGCCGGAAGAATTTCAGCGCTTGCATAACGCGTATCAAGCCGCCTGTCGCATAGCGCGGCGGGGCGGCGCCGACGGCGCGTCAGGCGACGAGAGCGGAACTGTCGAACGGAGCGAACTGGAGGAAGCGTCACGGGAGCGCGAACCGGGCGCCGCGCCACGGGCTGGACAGCGCGAAGAGAAGGCCGCGCCAAAGGAATGGGATTTTGTGCGCCTGTTTGCGGAGGAGGCGGCGGAAAAGCGCGGGAAACGGTTTCTGAAACTGCGGGAACTGCGGCAAAAGAATCGTTTCCGCTATGAGGCGTGGAGGCCGCCCCCGTCCGACGACCCGGCGGAAGCGGCCTTGAACTGGATAGCGGTTTCCCGCGCTCTCGCGTTCGTGGAGGAATTGACGTTTAGCGGCGCGGACGTTCCGCTATGGAATTTGTTTTGCAAAAGCGAATTATTTCAATATGTCCGGAACAATCCGGATTTCGTATTCGCGCTGGAGGACTTTTTACGGGAATGCCCGGAGATTCCGGAAACGGGGCGCGCAGTGTTGCGCCGCGCCTACGGACTGGATACGCCGCCGATTCGGAGAGAGTACAAGGAACTGTATCCGCTTTTGGGCGGCGGAACGGAGGGAAGTTTCGCGTTTGGCGAGGATGGGAAACCGGAGCGGGAAACGTTCGGTATTTCTTCCAATGGGAGACTGCTTGCGCTTGCGGCGCTGATATTGCTTGTGACGCTGATGAATTGTTGCGCGAATTTTCTGGTGACGGCGGAAGTCAGGGAAGAGCAAGTACGCGTATGGATGGAAGAGGATTTCGGGCGCGAATTTATCCGGGCTAGTAACGGAAACTTGACAAAAACGTTTCCTATGCTGGATACGCGGGCGGGGATTTACTTCAATGCGCGCTGGGACGGGCCGCGAAACAGGGAGCGGGGGAGACGCGGTTACGCGACGGACTACACGGAAGCGCGGATGACGGAAGAGCTTGCCGCGTTTGCGGAACGCTGGGATTGGTCAGTGTCTCCGCGCCGGAATCATGAAAACGCCGCGCTGTCGGAAGGCCACATGATATATCTATCCATGCCGTTGACGGGAGCGGAGGAGGGCATTTCGGAGTTGGGGAGTCTGTTGTCCGCTATCGGGCGGAACGCGTGGTATCAGGAACTGCCGCCGGAATGCGCGCTTTACCTCTGCTGGGAGGATTGGAGCTTTTACGAGCATGACCTTACAGCGGGAGACTTCGACGCTTCGGCGATACGGTGGTATTACGAACGCTTTTTCGGCCCGGATTTGTGCCGCATTGCCTTGGAGGAAACGAGCGTCGCGGCCTCTGACATGGGGGCGCCGCATATGCTCTTCCCGGAAGGCGGGGTCATGACGCTGGGAAACCGCCGCTTCTTCCATGTGGCGGGCACGGGGACGCCGCCCGGAAAGGCGTTGTTCCATTATTTTCTGTCCGAAAACGGCGCGGAGCTGTTTTGCGTCCCGGCTGGCGGACGGTTTTCCGAACTGACCATGGAGCGCCTTTACCAAATGGACGAACAGGAATATGAAGTCAAGGGCTTTCCGGAAAAACTGCGCGTTTTCCGCGAAACGCCGGAGTAAGACCAAAAACCTCCCCTGAACGTTTTGTTCAAGGGAGGTTTTTGGTACGCCCGATGCGATTCGAACGCACGACCTTCAGAGTCGGAGTCTGACACTCTATCCAACTGAGCTACGGGCGCGTACCGTGGGCGGTTCATCCGCAACATGAGAGAGTATAACATATTTTTTCAGTCCTGTAAAGAGCTTTTTAAAAATTTTTTTCATTCTTTTGTCCGACGCGATAAACGCCGGATAAATTTTCGCATACGGGGGATTCCGACAAAAAATGAGGAAAGCGGGATGTATAATGGCAATCGGCATTCGGAAAGAGGCTAGTGACGTAAAAGCGCACTCATCTTGAAAGTACGCTAAAGTACGCTTGCGAATGGGATTCCGCCCTGTCTGTCGGCGTCAAGGCGGAGTTGTCCGCCGCTACAGGCGGACAGGAAGCGCGAATCGTTCCGCATGATGAGACGACGATGACAGGAGACATGGCATGGAAATTCAAGAAAAAGTAGGGGAGAGGGCGCTTGTACTGGCATTCTCCGGGGAAATGGACCATCACGGGGCGCGGGATACTTTGCGCCGCATTGAGTTAGCGATTGACGCGGCCATGCCCAGAACGCTGACGCTGGATTTCAGCGGCGTGACGTTTATGGACAGTTCCGGAATCGCCCTGATTTTACGTTCTCAACAACGAATGCGGTTTTTAGACGGGACTATCCTTCTATGTAATGTGCCGCGTCAAGCGAGACGGGTGCTGGAAGCCGCCGGGATTACGCGGCTAATAACTCTGCAAGATTAATATATGACATAATACGACAGTTGGCTGGTGAATTGTCGGATTATAAGAAATAATGTCATACGACAGATGTCATGTTTTCCTTATGCAAAAAGTGACTTCTCAACGAGGCTGTCGGAAAGACGGGCAGGCAATCCGCTTGAGAGGAAAAAACAAGGAGGTTACATAATGAAAAAAACGGTTGTCAACGAGGCGACAATGGCGTTTCTGAGCCGGAGTAGTAACGAGAGTTTCGCCAGAAGCGCGGCGGCGTGTTTCGCGGCGCAGATGGACCCTACCTTGAACGAATTGGAGGACATCAAAACCGCCGTCAGCGAGGCCGTGACCAATGCCATTATTTACGCGTACCCGAACAGTATCGGAACCGTGTATTTAAAAATGCGGATTTATCAGGGCAATCTTCTGGAAGTAACAGTCAGAGACCGGGGCGCTGGAATCGCGGATGTGGAGCGGGCGCGCCAACCTATGTTCACAACCGGGGGAGAGGAGCGCAGCGGAATGGGGTTTACCATTATGGAAAGTTTTATGGAGCGCGTGACGGTGCGTTCCGCGCCGGGACGCGGCACGACAGTCGTCATGAGAAAATGCCTTTCCGCGAGGCCAAAGGCGGGCGCGGGCATATGAGCGCCACGATGGAACTGTTACGCGCCGCGCAGGAAGGCGACCGCGACGCCTGTGAAAGAATCATTGTGGAGAACAGCGGCCTGATTTGGAGCGTCGTACAGCGTTATCAGGGACGCGGGGCGGAGCGGGAGGATTTATATCAACTGGGCTGTCTCGGATTGTTGAAGGCGATTTATGGCTTTGACTTCAACTATGGCTCTTGTTTTTCCACGTATGCGGTACCGAAAATCGCGGGAGAAATCCGGCGCTTTTTACGGGATGACGGGCCTTTGAAAATCGGGCGGGGAATACAGGAAAAGGCGCGGAGCGTTTATCAGGTTCGGGTGCGCTTACAGCAGGAGTGGGGGAGAGAGCCGACGCTTTCCGAAATAGCGGACGCGACAGGACTTGCCGTCGATGAAATTGCGCGAGTGGAACTTGCGCTTTGCGCGCCGGAATCCTTACAGCAGGAGACATCCGACGGTTTGCCCTTGGAGGGACTGCTGGGAACGGACGCGCCGGAGGATGGCATTGTCGAACGGATTGCCTTGAGAGAGGCGATTGACCAGCTTCCGGAAAAGGAGCGGATGACAATTTTGTTACGTTACTTCAAGAATCTGACGCAGGAGCGGACGGCGCGTATTTTAAAGGTGTCGCAGGTACAAATTTCCCGTTTAGAGCGGCAGGGGCTAAAGCGTCTCCGAAAGATATTTGTTTCCTGACGCTTGACGAGGGCGGGGAGCGTGCTATAATGAGGGGACGGACAAGGCGCGGAGCTACGGAGACGCAGAAGGCCAGGAGGCGTCGCGCCGAAGTCGGGGAAGGAGGGCGAAGGCGGGGAAACGGACAGCGACGTAATTGAACAAAATAAAAATTTTGTTCAATTCAGGAGAGGAGAAACGGGATTGTACGGGAATGCTACCGCGTGAGAATAGCTGAAAAAGCTGTAGGGTCACGAAACAAAGGAACAATCATTTCCGCGCCTCTTCTGACGTTTGCGTTCCGTTTTTATCGCCGAACAAAATGTCAGATTATCGTACGCAAGCGCCGCCGATTTTGCGGGAATTTCTGTCGTATCACGAAATCATCAAAGCGCATTCCAAAGGCACGGTCGACGAGTATTTTCTGGATTTGCGGAACTTTTTCCGCTACCTGAAAAAGACGCGGAATCCGGCGTTATCCGAGGCCGACTTATCGGAGATTGACATTTCCGACGTTGATTTGGAATTTGTGGGCGCGGTAACGATGTCCGAAGTGTACGGCTATATGCTCTATCTGAGCCGTGACCGGGCGCGGAATCAAAATAGCTGTAAGACGGCTTACGGGCTGAACGCGTCCTCACGGGCCAGAAAAATGATGGCGATTCGGTCATTTTACAACTATCTGACCGCGAAAACGCATCAATTAAAGGAAAACCCGGTACGCGACATTGATTCTCCGAAGAGAAGAAAGACGCTTCCGGAGTATCTGACGCTGGAAGAGAGCTTATGTCTGCTGGACGCCGTGGACGGTAAATATCAGGAGCGGGACTACTGCATTTTGACGCTCTTTCTGAATTGCGGCTTACGCATTTCAGAATTGATTGCGCTGAACTTGTCGGACGTTCAGGGCGAAACGTTGCGCGTACTGGGCAAGGGCGGCAAGACGCGCATTGTATACTTGAACGAGGCCTGTCAGGACGCGATTCAAGCGTATTTAGCGGTACGCCGTCCCATCAGCGGGAAGAACGCGGACGCGCTGTTTCTGTCGGCGCGGGACACAAGGCCGAGCCGTTCGACGATTCACGCCATGGTTAAGAGGAGCCTGAGCGCGGCGGGACTGGACAGCGAACGTTATTCGGCCCATAAGTTACGGCATACCGCCGCCACGCTGATGTTGCAGAACGGCGTGGACGTGCGTACGGTGCAGGAAGTGTTAGGGCATGAGCACTTAAACACGACGCAGATTTACACGCATATAGAAAACGAAGGCCTCCGCGTTGCCGCGAAGGCTACTCCCCTATCCAAAGTAAAGCGCGTGAAGCGGAAGAAACCGGACGACCCGGACGCGCAGGAATAACTCAGGGCAAATCGGGCGGAATGCGTTCAGGCCGCCAGCCGGAGAGGGCGGAAACGCCGAGCAATCGGGCGAGCGCCGCCTTTTGACGAATGCTTTTAGCGTTTTCGTACCAGACAAAATAACGGGTTCCCTGTTGCGTATCATAAAGCGCGTAGGGCATTTGGTGCGCGGCGGACCAGCCGGTTCTCGAGGCGAGCCGCTTGACGGTTTCCGTATCCGGGAATACGGGCAGGCCGGAAACCAGTTTATTTTCCCGGTCGAGTTCCCACGCCGTATGACGGAAACTAATATCAAGAAGCAGTTTGGACGTATCCGGCGCGGATTCCGTCAGATTCCAGAGCGACAAATACACGTCATCCGCGGGCGCGGGGGCCTCATTTTTATACGCCTCCGTGCCGAGAAAATTGTTCAAGTTCCCGGATTGGTCGTCGTGCGCCATCAGAATCAATTTATCCGCGCAGGAGGCGATTTTCCGGTAGTCGTACCCGTCATTTCGGCGTCCGGCGAACAGGTACGGGGAAACGCAGACGTACATTCCCTTCCCTGTCGGCGCGAGCGCGGCTTTTAAGCCTGATAAAAACGTCGCGAATGATTCTCTTTGGTCGTTTTGCAGTCCCGTAAAGTCAATGGTAACGCCACCGTAGGGATTCCGTCCTAACGCGGAATACGGCGCGGTCAAGGCCTGTAAAATCTGTTCCGCCGCCTCTTTCGGCCCGTTGTCGGATTTGAGCAGTTCCGCCACGCCGTCCGAAACGTCCATGGAAACGCAAAGGTATACTTTCACGCCATGCTTGACCATCGTTTCCAGCGCGTTTTTCTCCGACAGCGGGACATAGCAATCCGCGGGCTCCTCAAACTCGGCAGTCAACAGGGCTTTCGCGTTGTTCCACGTCATCCGCGCCCATTCCGCGCTGACGACTTCCATCTGTCCGGCGAGTTCCATTTGCGCGTCGGAGAACGACTCAAAAAAGCCGTGACGGAAATCCGGTTCCGGAGAGAGCTTTTCGTAAATGCGGGCCATCATAGCGGCGGCCTGTGCGCGGGTGGCGGTCTGATTCGGGCTGAATGTGGTATCCGTGGTTCCTTTCG
The DNA here is from genome assembly GCA_017447005.1 of Oscillibacter sp. Taxonomy (GTDB): domain Bacteria; phylum Bacillota; class Clostridia; order Oscillospirales; family Oscillospiraceae; genus Oscillibacter. The sequence goes on along the minus strand of JAFSOM010000065.1, from coordinate 3,314 downwards.
TCATGCCGATAGCGTAGGCAATGGACGCGTAGCCCTCCTTCCCTTCCGGCAGGTCGAGGAAGGGGGAGGCGTATTTGTCAACGGCGGATTGCGTCCGCTCTGCGCTTAGGGACAGAATCGTTTGATGGGAGCTTAGGGAAACGGCGGCGTCATTTAGTCCCAGCGCTTTGACGAGCATTTCCGCCATTTCCTGTCGCGTGACAGGTTCGCCGGGGCGGAACGGTTCCGAGTTCTCCACGACGCCGCAGGCCACGGCACGGGAAAGCGCGGCGCGGTAGACATCGGACAACGTATCTTCCAGTTTCATCGCGGCGGGCAACGGCGCCTTCTCCGCGTCAGACAACAGCATTCTGTCCAGCACGGTCACGAACTGTACGCGGGTCTTGGGGGCGGCGTAACCAAAAACAGTATCGCTGTAACCGCTCATCAGGCCGTATTCCACGGCTTTTTGAACCTCTCCGCCGAGCGCGCCGCCGGGCACGTCAACATACGCGGCGCCCGCCGCGGGTATCCGGCACAGAATCAAAATGACGGCGGGAATGAGCGCCGAAAATATCCGTTTCACTCCAATTCCTCCCTTTCTGTTCCTGATGGCAATCTATAGGGAAGTTTAGCGGCACGAGGGGAATTTTCACTTATAGTTGGCGCAGGGCGTCCACAAGCGCGGTTTTACTCTCGGTCTGCGCGTCTTTCCATTTGATGATTTTCGCGGGACTGCCCGCGACGACGGCGTTTTCCGGGACATCCTCAATCACGACGGCTCCGGCGGCGACGACCGCGCCCGCGCCGATGTGGACGCCCTCAATCACAACGGCGTTGGCGCCCACGAGCACATGGTCTTCCACGACGACAGGCGTGGCGGACGCAGGCTCGATAACGCCCGCGAGTACGGCCCCCGCGCCGATGTGACAGAAATCGCCCACGATAGCGCGGCCTCCCAGTACGGCGCCCATATCAATCATAGCGCCTTTGCCCACGACCGCGCCAATATTGATAACCGCGCCCATCATAATCACCGCGCCTTCGCCAATCTCCACCTTTTCGCGGATAACCGCGCCGGGTTCAATGCGGGCCTTGACGTTTTTCATATCCAACAGGGGTACGCCGGAGTTGCGGCGGTCATTTTCTATCACGCAATCCGCGATTTTATCGGCGTTGGCGTTCAGAATAGGCTCCAATTCAGCCCAATCGCCGAACACAATCAAACTGCGCTGATTGGTATTGCCGTCCCACGCGCCGCGAAATACGGACGCGCCGCCGAAGTCGATATGACCCGTGACGTTGAGATAGAGCTTTACCGGCGTTTTTTTCTCGGAATTTGCGATATAGTCAATCAGCGCCTGCGCGTTCATGTTGTCCATAGGAATCCCTCCTCATTTTAAGACATCTGTTGTCTGTCGTCAGTTTTGCTTACTCTCGACCTCTTATTCCCCAAACAGGAGCTTTTGCAGGTCATAGACGCCGTTCGGCTTACCGGGCAGGAGGCGGGCCATACGCAAAGCGCCGTTGACGAAAATCTGACGGCTGGCGGCGCGGTGCGTGAACTCCAATTCCTCATCCTGACCGAAGAAATGCACGGTGTGCGTACCCGCCACAGTGCCGCCGCGCAGGGCGTGAACGCCAATTTCGTTCGGACGCCGTTTGCCGACATCCCCCTCCCTTCCATACGTGGGAATCAGGGCGCGATTGGGGTCGATAGCTTCCAGAAAGAGTTTCGCGGTGCCGCTGGGAGCGTCGGTTTTTTGGTTGTGGTGAGTTTCCGTGATTTCCACGTCGTAGCCGTCCAGAATCGGCGACACGAGTTTCAGGACGCGATAGAGCACGGCGACGCAAAGGGAGTAATTCGCGCTCCAGAGTACGGGGGCGTATTCGCCGAGGCTTTGAAATTCGCGCTTCTGTTCCTCACTCAATCCGGTGGTGCCGGAGAGTAGCGGCGTACCCGTGCGGCGGACGTAGGCGGCGAGATAAGGCAGAGCTTGCGGGCGGGAAAAGTCCATCATGACATCGGCGACTTTGCCTTCCTTCGCCAAATCCTCAATGTCGAACTCGTCAAAGGACGCGGCGATAGTATCCCCTTCCGCTTCCGCCGTGGACTGAATCATTTGTCCCATTCGGCCCCGGCCAATCAGTAAAATTTTCATATTGCTTCTCCTTTTCCGTGATAACGTTCCACAAGACGGGGGCGTTTATACAAGTCCCTCGTCCTTTAGGGTTGTCCACAGGTCAATGCGGTGGGGTTCGCTCATATCGCACAGCGGCAGACGCATAGGCCCGGCGGGCAGGCCCATCATGTTCATGGCGCTCTTGACGGGAATCGGGTTGACCTCCAAGAACAGGTCATTCATCAGTTGAAGGTGTTTGAGGTGTTTCTCCAAGGCTTGCCGCTGATTTCCGGCGAGGTAGTCCGCCACGATTTCATGACAGATACGCGGACAGACATTCGCGTAAACCGAGATAACGCCGCTTCCGCCGACGCTCAAAATAGGAATCGTAATATCGTCGTTGCCGGAATACAGGGCGAAATCCGGGCCAACGCAGTGCGCGATTTTCATGACATAGCCCATATCGCCGGAGGCCTCTTTGATACCCGCAATCCGGGGATGTTTGCTGAGTTGTTCCACGACGTTCACGGGAATGGAACAGCCTGTACGACCGGGGACATTATAGAGGATACAGGGAATGTCAACGGCGTCGGCGGCGGCGGTGAAATGCCGGTACATCCCCTCGGGGTTGGCTTTATTGTAATACGGCGCGATGAGCAGAAGCGCGTCGGCGCCCATGCTCTGATAGCGGAGGCTCATTTCCTTTTGGGTGGCGGTGGAGTTGGAGCCGCTTCCGACCATGACAGGGACGCGTCCGGCGACGACGCGAATGGTATGTTCCACAACGGCGGCGTCCTCCTCATGGGACATGGTGGAGTATTCGCCGGTAGTGCCGAGCGTCAGGATAGCGTCGGTGCCCTCGCTGATTTGGCGTTCCAAAAGGAATGTCAGCGCGTCGAAATTGACGGAGCCATCGTCATGGAATGGCGTAATCATGGCGACAATGGAGCCTTGCACGCGTTCAAATCTCATAAAAAAACAATCTCCTTCCTATCCGTGAGCGACGGGTAGCGTTTTGCAGAAAGTCCCAGAACGGGACGGAATCCGCCGGAACGGGGGACGCGTCAAAAAGCAACAGCCGGCTGGAATACGTTCCGCCGGCCTTGCCGAGACAGTTTCCAAGGAAACTTTTTTCCGCACATTTTCCCCATTTCATATCATACCATTTTTTTTCATTGTATGCAAGATATTTTTCAAAAAAATATCTTTACT
>JAFSOM010000064.1 GCA_017447005.1 Oscillibacter sp. | reverse complement strand
GTTATAATAAGTGCCGAAGGAGGCTATTCAACGGGTGATAAGATAAAAGCATATCTTATACCAGAGGAACGCGACCGCAATCTTGAAACGGTCAACGCAATCATAGAAAGGTGTCTGGTGGAGGATGTCCTCACGGACTTTCTTACCAGCAGACAGGAGGAGGTTCAAACTATCATCACGTATTTGTCCGACTATAAAACCATCATGCGGAATCATGACTACCAGATTGAACGGAAAGCCGAGCAAACGGGAATTGCTAAGGGCATTCAAAAGGGGGTTGAACAGGGAATCAAGCAGGGAATCGAGCAGGGAATTGAGCAGGGAATTGAAAAAGGAATCCGCGCAATGGTGGAGGCTCTTCAAACGGTGTCTCAAAGCCGTGACGCGGTAATCCAAATGGTGGCTGACAAATTCGGATTGTCGGCTCAGGCCGCCGCAGATAAAGTGGCGCAGTATTGGGGATAACCGCGCTCATTCAAATGGCAAGCGGCTTTTATTGACCGCCCAGAGACAATCGCCGTCACGATGACAGCGATTGTCTCTGCGTTTTTACCGCGTTTTGGGTTGACGTTGGATTTGTTGTCGCTACAATCTCCTATGTCCCGTATTTGGCGACCAGTTTGTTCCATTCCTTCTCGGTTTCCGCGTCGGAGAAGGACATAAAGAACGACTTGATTTCTCCATCCTCATCCTGAAATGTGATTTCATTGGCAAGGATATAATCCCAAATCAGGAAGCCTTTCTTGCCGTTGATTTCCGCTGTCGTCCGCTTATAGATAATCCCATAGACTTTTGAAAGAGCCTCCGCCCCCTTCACGATGTCGGGAATAAGTCCGAAAAAGCTCATGCTGTTCCTCCTGTTGTAGCGCTCCCGCCTCAGCGTTCGGGAACTTCATAAAACGCCGCGTTTCATCACGCTGGCGCGATGGCCACTGTCTACAGCCGGGTCGCCTCTCTCTGCAAGGCCGAAAGATATTCCCTGTAATTGGCGATTTCCGCTTCCTTTTTATCGTATTCGGCCTGTAACGCGTCAAATTCGGCGTTGATGTTCTCCAACAGGGAATCCCGCGTTTTTTGCGCCAGTTTATCCAAAGACGCCTTGAACTGCTTGACTTCCGTATAGGCAATCCGTTCTATTTTTTCCCCTGCGCGGTCTTGCACATTCGCGTACTCATGGCTTACGTTGCGTAAATCCCGGATGGCCTCGCCCTTTTGCGTCTCCAGAGCCGTTTTCACCTCTCCGAAAACTTCCGAAAGGGCGGCTTTGACATTCAGAATCTGCGTCTGGATGGCATTCCGTTGCGCAAGGAGCTTTTCCTTGTCGCCGTGTTCCAGAAGCTGAATATGGTTTTTCGTTTTCTCCCGGAAGTTTTCCAACAGGTCTTTCCATTCCTGCGTGGCGGTCGGCACGAATCCGGCGGCTTTCTTCCGCAGAATCGTTTCCTTTTCGCTCACCACGTCGTCGAAAATGGCCTTCACCTGTTCCATATTCCCCAGCCGACGCAAATCCGACTGGATGTCGTTGGAGAACTGACGCAACGCGCCCAAGACATTCCGTTCCTCCGGCGAATACTCCGCCTCCGGCTTGCGGGCCATATTACAGGCTATAGACGAAACCAGCACAGGCTCCGCGCAACCGCGAACAACGTCAATCAACGCGGAATCGCCGCCTCTGCTTTGCAGGTCTTTGACGTACCGTTCCACTTGTTGTTTCGCCCGCTTTTTCAGCTTCTTATGCGCCAATTTACAGGCGTCGGGGATATTGGAAGCGGTCGTATCGTCGCCTCCAAACAAATCATCGTCCGGCATGGCGGGGCGTAAAACATCTCTCACGCCGCTGTCGTACTTACTGGCAATCAGGACGAGCCGTTTTACGCCCTTTTGCGGTAACTATGTGGAAAGCAACGTCCATATGTTTCTTGCGCCGCGTCCACAGCTTTCGACGAAAATCCCCGTACTACGGAAGGAGCGTTTCGGGATAGAATCCGCTGTCATGCAAGGCTTGCAGACTTTGCGTGACGTGCGCGCTGTCTTCCTGATAGGTCATGCCGAACCATTGCGCGTGAGACGTGAGAACGCGGACAGTCAGACGCCCCGCCGCGAGTTCCGTCTCCACGACGCCCGGAAGATAGCATTCCGCCTTGGGATTGTCTCCGGCGTTGCGCAAAAACTCCTCAAAGTTCCGGCGCAGGGCGGGGAATATCGACGGCGCGAAGCCCCACATATTCATAGAGGCGATGTCGTCGGGGGAGAGCGTGACGCCGCTGTCCTCGTCCCATAAGCCGCCCGACGGCGACGCGCCGATTTTCAGGCGTTCCGTGACGCCCTTCAGGAATCCGTCCTCGACCTCGCAGATACCGCGTGAAACCGTACCGCTTTCGGAGAGCGTATTTTTGAGGATATAGCCGACCATAAGCGCGGCGCCTGTCGGAGGCAATGTCGTCAGGGCGTCGTGAATCACGCGGTAGGCGTCGGCGCCGTAATAGTCGTCGGCGTTGATGACGCAGAACGGTTCGCGGACGGCGTTTTCGGCGCACAGAAGCGCGTGGGCGGTGCCGAACGGCTTTTTGCGTTCCGGCGGAATGCGGTAAAAGTCCGGAATGCTGGAAAAGTCCTGAAAGGCATAATCAATCTCGATACTTTCTCCGGATTCCGTGCGGAAACGGGCCAGACGCTTTCCAAACAGTTTCTCAATCACGGCTTTCGATTCCGGACGGATGATAAAGACCACTTTCCGGAATCCGGCGCGGATTGCGTCATAGATGGAGTATTCCATAAGGGGTTCGCCGTGCGGCCCGATTCCGGTTGTCTGCTTGTCGCCGCCGTACCGGGAACCAAGGCCCGCCGCCATAATGACAAGGGTTGTTTTCATGTAAAAAACGCCTCCAATGGGATTTTCTAAAGTAGAGAACGGGCTTTCGCGTAAGGTAGAGAATGGAAATTTTCATGTAAAGAGAGAACCCGCGAAACGTGCGCGGGTTCTCGGCATGTTGCGTTACCGGACAGTAACGGCGCGGCGATTAGGCCTCGCGGATGGTGATATGCTCAATGATGGGCTGTTCGTCGGGGGCGATGGAGCCGTTATTGTCGATGGGCTTGGCGTCCTTGCAAATCTGGTCAACGACTTCCATGCCGGAGGTGACATGACCGAACGCGGCGTAATCGCCGTCAAGGAAGGCGCTGTCGGTCTGGACGATGAAAAATTGAGAGCTTGCGCTGTCGTTATCGCCGCTGGCGCGGGCCATGGAGATTGTGCCGCGCACATGGGAGAGGTCGTTTTTGAAGCCGTTGGACTCAAATTCGCCGACAATATTCGCGTCGGCGCCGCCCGTACCGTTGCCCAGCGGGTCGCCGCCCTGAATCATAAAGCCGTCCATGATACGGTGGAAGGTCAGGCCGTTGTAGAAGTTATCCTTAGCGAGCTTGACGAAGTTTTCCACGGTTTTCGGCGCGGCGGTCGGGTCAAGCTCTACCGTAATCGTGCCGTAGTCCTGCACGGTGATGTCGGCGTACTGTACGGCGGCTTGCGCGTTGGCGTCGGCGGACTGCAACGAGGCGGTATCCGTGGCGGCGTTCGCGTCCTGCGCGGAAGCGTTATTGTCGGTCGCGGCGGTCGTTCCGTTATCCGTGGCGGCGGTTGTACCATTATCCGTAGCGGCGGACTGCGCGGCGGCGTTCGCGGTGTCGGTCGTGGACTGCGCCGTGCTGGAACTGTCGGTCGCGGTCGTGCTGTTATCCGTCGCGGCGCCGTTATCCGTGGCGTTTGTCGCGTTATTGTCCGTCGCGGCGTTCGTTTCGCTGTTCGCGGCGGCGCTCGCGCCGTTATCCGGGGCCGTCGTCGTGCCGTTATCCGCCGCGGCGGTCGCGCCGTTGTCCGTAGACGTTGCGGTAGCGTTATTGTTAGTCGCGGCGGCGTCGCTCGTACCGACGTCAGTATTGGCGGCGTCGGCGTTCGTTTCAGCGGCGGCGTCACTCGTTCCGGCGTCCGTCGCGGCGTCGGTATCGCCCTCCGCGTCGGCGGATTCGCCCTCGTCGGTATCGCCTTCCTGCGCGGCGTCGGCGTTCTCGACGGTCTCCGCGTCCGGCGTCGTCTCCTCCGCCTGATTGCTCTTGTTGTTCAAGTTGGCAATCCAAATCAGCAGAAGGAATACGACCGCCGCGATAGCAATGGCAATCCACATCTGTTGGCGCTGTTTGGGATTCATAGGCGCGGACTTTCCGCCTTGAGAGGATTTCCCGCCCGAAGAGGCGCTCTGCGCGGCGTTCCGGGTCTGACTCTGCGGGGCGCGGTTGGGGTTCTTTTTCTTCTTGTACTTTTTCTTGCTCCTGCTTTTCGGCATGGTTGCTTCACTCCTCATTCTTGTTGGCGTTGTGATGTATCGCTCTCCGGCGCGTCGGACGCGTCGGGAGCCGGAACGGATTCCGACAGGGCGCGGACTTCCTCCCGCGCTTCCCGTAAAATCCGCTTTTCCGCTTTCGTGGTCAATTGGGTTTCGTCGAACCGTGCGAACATGTCCGGACGGCGTAGCATGGTACGCTTGTAGCTCTCCTTCTTGCGCCACGCGTCCACATTGGCGTGATGTCCCGACAACAGGACTTCCGGCACGGCGCGTCCATGCCATACCGCCGGGCGGCTGTACTGCGGATACTCCAGCAGTCCGGCCCAGTGAGATTCCTCCTCAAAACATTCGGGGTCAGGCAGTACGCCGGGAATCATGCGGCATACGGCGTCGGTAACCGCCATAGCGGGGATTTCGCCGCCCGTGAGCACATAGTCGCCGACGGAGATTTCCTCGTCCGCGCACTCGTCAAGGAAACGCTCGTCCACGCCCTCATAGTGTCCGCATACAAGGATTAAATGCGCGTAACGGTCTTTCAGTTCCCGGGCCAAGTCCTGCGTGAAGGTACGTCCGCACGGGGAAAGGAAAATCGTATGTCCGGGGCCGTAAGTCTCCGTGATGTGCGCCCAACAGCGGTAAAGGGGGTCGGCCTGCATAACCGCGCCGCGTCCGCCGCCGTAGGGGTAGTCGTCCACCTGCATTTGCTTGTTGGTGGTATAGGCGCGGATTTGGTGGGTAGCGATTTCGATGAACCCGCGTTCCCGGGCGCGTCCGAGAATGCTGACGCCTAACATCGCCTCCACGGCCTCCGGGAACAGCGTCATAATGTCAATTCTCATCCTGCGCGAGACCCTCCCAGACGTTGATTTCCATACGGTTGCGGTCAATGTCCGTCGACACGATAAACGCCCCGGGGACGGCGGGAACCAGATAGGTATGCTTTCCCTTGACGGTGTACACCTTGCTGGCGGGGTACGTCTCGACTTTCGTCAGCGTCCCGATACATTCCCCGGTGGCGGCGTCAAAGACTTCCATGCCCGGTAATTCCGCGTCGAAAAAGGGAATATCCGGCGCGTCGGCGCGGTCGATGGAGATTTCACGGCCCTTCAACGCCTCCGCCGCGTCCATATCGCCGACGCCCACGAAACGGAGTAACGCGAAACCCTTGTGAACCCGGGCCGATTCCACGGCGACGGGCTTACCGTCCAAGTAGAACGTGCGGAAACGCGTCAGGAACGCGGGGTCTTTCTCGACGGGCAGAACGCGGACTTCCCCCCGGACGCCGTGCGTGTTGACAATCCGCCCGACAGGGACATAGCGCAGTTTCATGACGGCAACAGCTCCTTTACAACGGCATTCGGGGACGGCGGCGCGAGGGCATACGGACGCGACAGCGACAAACGCGGCGGCGGATTTCATGGCGCGGACACGGGGCATTTCGTGACGCGGACGCGGGGCGCGTCAGTCGTGATAGGCATTATACCGCTTTTCCGCGCAAAAG
>JAFSOM010000063.1 GCA_017447005.1 Oscillibacter sp. | reverse complement strand
CGCGTCATCATCATCATTCTGGCGATTCTCAACGGCTTTCTGGGGCTTGATTTGGTTCGTCAGCGCATTTCGGAGAGCGCGTCGGCGTACCGGGCCGAACAGGAGCTTCTCGAACTGTTCGCGGCGGACGGCGTCGCCCTGTCGCCGGACATCATCCCACGCGCCGCCCCGCCTTCCGCGCTTCAACTCGCCCTTGACGCCGATACGCTCTCCCGGTTCGCGGCGTTTTTCCTTGGCCCCGGCGCCGAACATACCGAGCGCGGGAGCGTACAGCAGTACGACACGGGAGAAGGCGTCGTGCGCTTTCACGCTGACGGGAGCTTTACGGCGACCGGGTTAAACCTGCGCGGCGACCCGAAAACCCTCTGCCGCGACTTCTGCCGCGCTTGGCCCTACTCTATGCCCGATTCATGGGAGGAGTTGGAGGAGGACGGGGAATTGACCATGACGGCCCGTTACGGAGACTACGCCGTGTTCAACTGCGGCGTGGTGTTCGCCTTTGAGGGCGATACCCTGCGGGAGGCCTTCGGAACCCTGCTTCCGCGTAACGGCACGCCCACCGATTCGCCCAATCTGGACGCGTTCGGCGCGCTGGCGGTCTTTCAGGCCAAACGCCGCGAAAACCGGGTGGTGGCCGCGGAAATTTATCAGCTCTCCCTCTGCTACGCGCTCCAGAACGCCGACGGAGAGGACATGACGCTCGTCCCGGCGTGGCTCGTGGAGACCGATACCGCCGCCTGCTATGTCAACTGCGCCACGGGCGAATTGTTTTTTTTCTGATTTCAGGAAAAAATATCGCGGAAAGATTTGCATTTTCCTTTTTTATGTGGTATGCTTTACCGTGTTGCGCCCTGTCCGGCGATTTTCGCGCCGACGGACGGCGTTCCGCCCCGCCTTTTTGGGCGAAACGCCGTCGGCAACGGGGTATGAACTTCCGGGGGATGGGCAAACTGCCCCTTGTAACCCCGGACGGCAAATTCCGCAACGACAACGCGAATCCGGCGCGGTTCAAGGATGGGAGACCGCTTCGCGGGCCGCGAGCCGCGCACGGATTCAAAATAAAAAAAGATTTGCGTGAAAAGAGGGTCAGGACTTTGACGAAATACATTGTAGAGGGCGGCAAGCCCCTGTTCGGAGAAGTGGAAATCAGCGGCGCGAAAAACGCGGCGGTGGCCATTATCCCGGCGGCGCTCATGGTCAACGGCGTTTGCCGTATCGAGAACGTGCCGCAAATTTCCGACGTTACCTTGCTTTTGCAGATTCTTGAAGAACTCGGGGCTTCCGTCCGGTCCATTAACCGCCATACGGTGGAAATCGACTGTACCCGCGTCCGTTCCGCCAAAACCAACTACGACCTCTGTCAGAAAATCCGCGCTTCCTATTACCTCATTGGCGCCCTGCTGGCCCGGTTCGGCGAGGCCGAAGTCGCTATGCCCGGCGGCTGTTGGTTCGGCGGCGTGCGTCCCATTGACCAGCACGTGAAAGGCTTCAACGCCCTCGGGGCCAACGTCACCATGCGCGGCGGGTTCATCTACGCCAAAGCCCTTGACCGCCGCCTGAAAGGCGCGAGCGTCTATCTGGACGTGGTATCCGTCGGAACGACCATGAACGTCATGATGGCCGCGGTCACGGCGGAGGGTTCCACCGTCATTGAGAACGCCGCCCGCGAGCCGCATATCGTGGACTTGGCGAACTTCCTCAACTCCATGGGCGCCAATATCCGCGGCGCGGGCACCGATACCATTAAAATTGACGGCGTACCCTTCCTGCACGGCGGAACTTACGCTATCATCCCTGACCAGATTGAGGCCGGAACGTATATGGCCGCCGTCGCCGCCACGGGCGGTCAGCTCCTCATTAAGAATATCATCCCCAAACATATGGACTGCATTACCGCCAAATTACAGGAAATGGGCGTGGAAGTGGAGGAACACGAGGACACGCTTCTTGTCCGGCGTACCGACGAACTGCGTAAAACCAACGTGAAAACCCTGCCCTATCCCGGTTTCCCCACCGATATGCAGCCGCAGATTACCACCGTCCTGACGCTTGCGAAAGGGACTTCCCTTGTCACCGAGGGCGTATGGAACAGCCGCTACCGCTATGTGGACGAGCTACGGCGTATGGGCGCGTCGATACAGGTGGAGGACAAAACCGCCGTCGTGGAGGGCGTGAGCGGTCTGACGGGCGCGCCGGTCAAGGCTTACGACCTTCGCGCCGGGGCCGCCATGGTTATCGCCGCGCTTGCCGCCCACGGTCAGAGCGAAATTACCGGCGTACAGTATATCGAGCGCGGCTATGAGGACATCATCGGCAAACTGCAAGCGGTAGGCGCGAAAATCTACGCCGTGGAGGAAAACGGAATCCCGGCGGCGATGGTCAGCTAAGGCGCGGTAAGTCATGCGCAAACTGACGCTTCTTTGTGTGGGACGCCTGAAAGAGCCGTTTTATATTGACGCGGCGGCGGAGTACGTCAAGCGGCTTTCCCGCTACTGCAAGACGGAAATCGCGGAACTTCCCGAAAACCGTCTGCCCGAGAACCCGTCCGCCGCGCAGATAGAGGCCGCGTTAGAGAAAGAAGCGTCCGCGATTCGGAAGAAACTCCCGCCGAACGCCTTTCTGACCGCCCTTTGCATTGAGGGCAAAGCGTATTCCAGCGAACAGTTTGCGCGACTGCTGTCGGAGTTGTCCGACCGCGGCGCGTCGCCCGCGTTCGTTATCGGCGGTTCCTACGGCCTGCATACATCTATCAAGGACGCGGCGGACTGCCGTCTGTCCATGTCGCCCATGACCTTTCCGCACCATCTGGCCCGCGTCATGCTCTTGGAGCAACTCTACCGCGCCTGTCAGATTCAGTCCGGCGGACAGTATCATAAGTAAACGCGCATTTTCAGGATGTGACTTTATGATTTACGCTGATTACATTTCCGATACGGGCGACAGCGTTACCTATGCCTTTGGCGCTACAATCTATGATATTACGGGTATTGTAACCTTTAACCTTACGGAAGGTTGGTTTGAGGTTGAAAAGGAGCCTGATAAGGAGCACGTCTCGATTCGCTATATAAGCAGGTTATTTCGTAAATACCGGGACGATTTTTATAAGGGCATTTTCAAGCCGAAAATCTCATATGAGATATAACCATGGAGGGGAGAATGATTCATGAGCATTGTTATGAACCTTTACTACACGGGCGCGAACGGGAACGCCCGCAAATTCGCGGAGGAAATGGAAAGTTCCGGCACAGCCGCCGCCATCCGCGCCGAACCCGGCAATGAAAAGTACGCCTACTTTACCCCGTTCGACGACCCCGAAACCGTCCTGTTAATCGACGCGTGGAAAGACCAAGCCGCGCTTGACGTTCACCACGCAAGCCCCATGATGAAAACTATCGCCGACTTGCGCGAGAAGTACGACCTGCGCATGAAGGCCGAACGCTATCTCTCCGATGATTCCGGCGTCCCCGCGTCCGACGCCAAATTTATCCGCTCGTGAACGGTAACTCTGTTATCCCGGCAAAATTCATATAAATGGAGGAGTTCGCAAATGGATTTCATGAAAGAGTACGAAAAGTGGCTGGCAAGTCCCGCGCTGTCCGCCGAGGAGAAAGCCGAGCTGGAAGCGATTCGTAACGACCCCAAGGAGATTGAATCGCGTTTCTATGGCCCGCTGGAGTTCGGTACCGCCGGACTGCGCGGCACCATGTGCGTCGGCCTGCACCAGATGAACGTCCACGTCGTGCGCTGGGCTACGCAAGGTTTCGCCGACATCATCTGCGCCGAGGGCGAAGAGGGTAAAAAACGCGGCGTCGCCATCTGCATGGACTGCCGTAATAACTCGTGGGAGTTCGCGGTAGCCGCCGCCGAAGTCTGCGCCGCTAACGGAATCCATGTGCGGCTGTTCGAGTCCCTGCGCCCGACGCCGGAACTGTCGTTCGCCGTGCGCGAGTACCACTGTCAGGCAGGCATTAACGTCACCGCGAGCCACAACCCCAAGGAGTACAACGGCTACAAGGTCTACTGGCAGGACGGCGCCCAGCTTCCCCCGAAACACGCCGACGCCATTTCCGCCCGTCTGAACGAAATCGACATCTTCAACGACGTGAAAACCATGCCCTACTATGACGCCGTCCGCGCCGGACTGATTGAGCGT
>JAFSOM010000062.1 GCA_017447005.1 Oscillibacter sp. | reverse complement strand
GTCCGCAGTCGCTTCCGCTTCGTCGGTAACATTTTCCGCGTCCGCAGTCGCTTCCGCTTCGTCGGCAACGCTATCCGCGTCCGCAGTCGCTTCCGCTTCGTCGGCGACGCTATCCGTGTCCGCAGGCACTTCCGCTTCGTCGGCGACGCTATCCGTGTCCGCAGGCGCTTCCGCTTCGTCGGTAACGTTTTCCGCGTCCGCAGTCGCTTCCGCTTCGTCGGTAACATTTTCCGCGTCCGCAGTCGCTTCCGCTTCGTCGGCGACGCTATCCGTGTCCGCAGTCGCTTCCGCTTCGTCGGCAACGTTTTCCGCGTCCGCAGTTGCTCCCGTTTCATCGGCAACGGCCTCTGCGTCCATGCTTTCTACTGCGGAAGTTTCCACAATTGTAAATATCGTATCAGCATCTTCCAAAGCCAAGGCAACCGCTTTAGTAAAGAAGCTTGCAATCATCAGCACTACTAAAGCAGTAGCCACTAACGCTCTTATGCTTTTCATGATTGTCCCTCCATTGGCTCCTTCCATATTGGGAACATTTACACATCAATTTGAGGTATAAAGATACGCTTGCGTTATACTTCTTATCAGTCCATTCCTTTCTGCCAACAAGACACGCAACGCATTCAAATTGACTTTTTTGTTTATGCCTGTTTAAGGAATAGGGAGATAATAAATCTCCCTATTCCTTTGTTGAATTTCAAGGGCTTCATCAAAGAGCCAGCGAGTTATCCCTTCAAAGCGACAGGAATCTTCATCGTATGACCGGAAGACGTAGAGGCTTGCAATCCCCAGTTTGAGCCATTAAAGATAGCTTTTGTGGCAACAATGGAAAGCACGCACGGTTCCTCGCTTACCTGGGTAACGCTCACCGTCGTATCGGTTTGCTTGCCGCTCATCGTATACAGCATATTGCGGATTGTCGTGTAATCGCTTTCGCCAAAGTCCACAGTGAACTGGGCGGTATCGCCTTGCACCGCTATCGTCTCGTCCACAGTAACAACGACGCCATAGGTGGTTTCCGGAACTTTCAGGTTCACAGGAACAACCGCACTTTGCGAGTTATCGTCGTTAACGAATACCACTCTCCATTGAGAAGCATTGAAAATCGCTTTTGTGACCGACAACGACACATCGTCCATATTTTCCGTATTGAGTTGAATGGCTGTGTCGACAGTCTTTCCGCTCATTACATAGCGCATTTCTTTGACATGCAAATCCGTATAGCCGCCAACGTTGATGGACATATTGACCTCGGAGCCAATCTGTGTCGCTTCTTCGTTAATCGTGACATTGGGAACGCCCGCGTCAGCCTCAATCGGATCCGCGCCTTCTCCCCTGAGTTCAAAGGCGACCGGAATAATATTCAAACCGTCGGCATCGGCAAAAAGCAGTTTCCACCCGGAGCCGTTGTAAAGGGTCTTTTCCGCTGTGAAAGTAGCGGTAGTGCCTGTGACTGAAACGCTGGTCGAAGAATAAACGATGTTCTTTCCCCGAATATTGGTGTACTCAATTCCAGCAATATTCGTCCGGGCGAAGTCACCCTCGCCGAAGTCAAGTTTCAGCACTACGGTATCATCCAAATGCATGGCCGCAGTCTGGACGGTCAAAGACGGGTCACGGTCCAGAATTGGTTCCGGATTCTTGCCCAGCATTGTAAACGGCGCACTGTACTCGTTGCTGTTGTTGGCGTCCGTGAACACTAACTGCCAGTTTGTTCCGGCGTAAAGCGTCCGGATAGCCTCGAAGGAGACTTCCGTTCCTCGCACGGATAGATTGACGCTACTTGCCGGAATGACGTTGGTAACTCCGTTTCTATCATACTTTACGGCGGTAATCTTCTCCCGAATCCCGTAGCCTCTGCCAAAGCTGACTGTCAAGAGAACTGTGTCGCCAACGTGGTTTGCGGGGGCATCGACGCTGAGAACCGACGGGCCGGCGTCAATATCCTCAACGGCGCCATTCCCCTTCATATCGAACGATGCGCTGTAAGGATTTTCACCCGCATCGCCCGTAAAGGTCAAAGCCCAGTCACGACCGAGGTAGAGTTCCCGTGTCGCCGTAAAGGAGACGCTCGTTTCGTTAATCGTCAAGCCAGACTCGCCAGAGACAAGTGTCTTGGAAACGCCATTTTGATTGGTATAGGTCATTGCGACAACTTTGCTTCTGGAGAAAGAGCCATAGCCGAAGTCCGCCGTCAACTGCACCGTATCGTCCACGTCCATGGCGGGAACAGTAACCTTCACGGACGGATCCGTATCGGTCGGAAGCGGGGCGTGCGGGGTCGTCAGGAGGTCTACCGTGACGCTCTCATAAACCGGGTTGGTGTTGTCATCATTAACAAACATGAGTTTCCAGTCAGATCCGGCGTAAAGTGGACGCGTCATCTTAATTGTGATAACGTTGTCGTCGATGACGAAATTCTGGCTCTTGGTCAGCAGGGTCGAGATTTCACCGTCTTGTCCCTTGTACTGCAAGCCGTACAGGGCGGTCATATAATCTCTGCCGGAGCCGAAATCATAGGTTATTGAGGCATTTTCATTCATTGCGGACGCTTGCTCCGTGACAGTGACGGCGGGTTTCTTGTTGGTCACGGCGATAGTCCGCAGAGTGAAAGGCGCCGCATAGTATCCGCCCTCGTCATCTCCGAACTCTAATTTCCAGTTGGAACCCTCAAAGAGCTTCCGGAAAGCCGTAATTGTGAAGGTTCTTTCCTGCAAATCCATACTGACATAGGGAGAATCCAGCGCAAGTTTCTGAGGTGCGCCGCTGGCAGTCAGATAGGTAAAGCCAGTGACTGTCGACATGGCTTTATCGCCGTTGCCGTAATCAAAGGTGAAAGTAACCGTCTGGTCGGGCAGAGTAGCCTCTTTGCCCGCCGTCTTGATGGTCACTGCGGGATTTGCGGCGACGGAGGAGCGTTTCAGGTCAATTTCGATATCTACCGTATGGAGGGCGTCAATGTCCTCAAAGCGGATTTTCCATGCCGATCCGCGGAAAATTGCCGTCGTTGCCATGACAAAAATCGTCTTTTGCGCTTCGTTGACAACCACAGGATTCGTTGCCGTGGGGGTCGGAACGTCGCTGATATTGCTGACCGCTACTTTCGTTTCTTTGCCTGCGGTATTCGTGTAGACGAACTCCTTGACGCGGGCCATTTCCTTGCTTCCCCAGCCCCAGTCGAAGCTCATCGTACCCACGTCGTTAATCGCCTTGACAGCGGTTGTCACAAGGACTGTCGGATCCGTATCTTCATCGGGGATTGGATTTTCCTCGGGGCCTTTTTCTTGCGTGAGGCTCCATGTGACATTGAAAGAAATATCGCCCACGTTATCCCAGTTGGCGGAGTTGATTGCTCCGGTCATGTGATAAGACGTGTAGGGCAAATCATCGTCTTCAACGCCGTCTTTGAGGAAATAGTCGTACTTGTTTTCTCTCGCGTTCCAGCCGATTTCATAGGCGTCGGGTTGCTCAATCCAGCCGCGAAGTTTGGCCGTATGGGTGGTTGCGCTATTTTCCGTGACGCTAATCACGGGAGAGGAACGCTGTCCGTTCACCAAGGCCAAATAAATGGCGCGTCCTGTGATTTTCTTTCCGGCGGCGTTCTTGAAATCGGTCGTGCGCGCAAACTCAAAAGAGGTTCCGCCCTTGGAGGCGTTCACGGTTAGTTCCACGTTGACGGGACAAGTGCTCTTGTTGATAACTTTCAGGTCGTCGCTGTTCATGGAGTAGCTGATGTCCCCGTCGTCATCGTTCTTGAAGAACAAGTGACCGGGGCCAAAGTCCACTCCGCCGTACCGCACCGCGTTGGACTGCCGAATCAGGTCGTTCGGGTCGACAATAAAATTGAACATATCGGCCCGCGCCGTGGGCGTAATGACCCGAATCACATCTGAGGGAATTGCCCCCTCATTGGTAATGTCTCCTTCGGCGTGCATTCCTCCCGCCGCGAGGGCGGGAAAGTTGAATACAGGAAGCGTCAGCGCGGCGAGAAATCCAGCGAGCATTCGTTTTACGAAGTATTTCATGTTTATCATTCCTCCATTATGGCAGGAACCGACTTTGCGGGAACCCTACAGAGACATCCTTGTATGACGGGTTCGCCGGAACCTGCCGCCCGCATACCTTCCGAACGGAATTTTCAGAAAGGGGAGACGCGGAACGGCGCCTCCCCTCTTTTCATTCCCGCTTAGAGGCGGAAATCCGCTTTAATTGTCAAAATTACGCGACATTCCGTCTCGGAAGCGCTATTCTGATTGCCGCGCTGTAATCAGCCTTCCTGCGTGAAGTTGAAGGACACAGCCTTGGTGGAGCCGTCATTCATCAGGAAGACAACTTTCGCGGTTTCGGGCACGCCTTCGGCGAGCATCTTGGTGGCAACCGTCAAATCAAACGCTCTGGGATCAGGATCACCTGCCTGAGTGGCACGCTCGACCGTCAGAGAGCCAGCGCCGGCCTCCATGGTCGTGGTCTTGCCATCCGCTTCATAAGTGATAGCGAGCACGTCCTTCGCCAGAACCTCACCCTTGCCCACAGTGTAGGTCACATGAGCAACCTCAGCGTTCTTGACAGCGGGAGTCGTAACCGTCACAATGGGGTCAGCCGGAGCGTAATATCCCGTAACTGTCCAAACCGTCTTGATGGCGGCGGAGAGGGAGGTGTTTACGCTATCCCATGCGTCATCGCGGTTGATGGCGGCTACCAGGCTGAATTCCTGCTCCGGGAAGTCCTCAATGCTGGTGTCCAGAATTCTTGCATAACCGCCAGAGGATACAAGGGCAGCAGTGTGATTGGCAGGAGCTTCCTGAATCGAGTAGGCGGTGGCATGATTTTCAATGTTCGTCACAACCTTGGCAAACGGGTCGCCATTCCAGCCCGCGATGGTAACATTTCCGGTAGGAGCGGTGCCAGTAAACGCTTTCACCGCAGCCATGTCAAAGTAGAACGTCACCTTCGCAACATTAACAGCTTTACTGCCATCCATGACGCTGAGCGTCAGAATACGGGTATTGTTGGTCACAGTGTCAGCTAATTTCGTAGCGGCGTCGCTGGAACCGGTCGTGTTAGTCCATGTAGCATCCGCGATTCCGATTTTGCCGTCAACAGCTGCAGTTTGACCTTGCGCCGCAGTGCCCGGAGTGAGCGTTACGGCAAAGTCCTTTCCGGTAGTGGTCAGCGCGGTATTCAGAGCCTTTTTCAGCGCGTTGCTGACGCCGTCCACCCACTCGAACTTGCTACCGATGATATAAGATTGCAAGTTAGCAGGAATGGTAACGGTAATGTCGCCAAAGGCGTTCTGGCTGATGGGCGTCTGCGTGTCTCCGCTCTTGACCGCGAGATACAGGCCGGCCTTCTTGGTCAGCGTAGCCAGTTCCGCTTCGGTATCAACGAGCGTCAGCTTCTCCGTGCCTTGTACAGTACGGTCAATATGGGCGTCGAGCTTCACAGTAACGGGGATGCTGCTCTTGTTGGTGACTTTCATGGCCGTGCTTTCTTTGCCGTAGGTAATGTCGCCATCCTCGTTCTTCTGAAAGAACGCGTAAGCACCCTCGGCGAACGACTTGCCGGAATAGGCGGTCTTGGCCTTTTCGGCGGCGGCGGACGTGCGAATCAGGTCATGAGGGTCAACAATCAGGTCGAAAGACCCGGACTCAGGAGCGGGAGCCGTGAACGAAACGACATCAGGCGGCAAACCACCCTCGCTGTTCACATTTCCGTTGAGGCTAGCAGCCATGGCGCTGACGCCAAGGCTCAGGCTCATCGCGCCAGTGAGCGCGATGGCAATCAGTTTTTTGAATACGCGTTTCATTGGTTTTCCTCCTTCGATGAATCCTGTATGAAGTAATAGGGAACCACATCATAACGTAAGGGAACTACAAATTGCAAAAGAACGATTTGACAGCCTGTCAACAACTTCTCAACTCTCCACCACCACGGTCACAGCGATATTGACTTCTCTAACCGGAACCTGATTTTCGTCTACCAGATGGTAGGAGCAGATGCAGTTATGAGAGCCTACGCCCGGATTGGTGTCCAGCTTAAAGCCGCTCAACTGTCCGCCGCGGGGAATAATAGGAGAAGCGTAAATCGTTTCGTCCGTATCCGCCAGCAACAGGTCAAAATAGACATCGTGCGTGTTTCCCGTCACGTTTGCCACATAGGCGTTCGTGGAAGGGGAGTCGCCGTCGGGGAAATTCCAAGTCATGTTCATGTTGACTTCATAGTAACCCATTTCCACGGGTTCGCTTTCCACGAGTTCTTCGGCGATTTCCTCGACGTTGTCCTCATTGACTAAAACGGCGCGTTGCTGGGGTTCGGGCGCCTGCGTAATCACCTGCGCGGGGCGGTTGAGAACTATCACAAGCGCCACGGTCACGCCTACCAGAGCAACGACAAGCGCCGCTCCGCCGATTATCACGGGCAACGATGCCGCGTTGCGCTGGGATTTGTTATCATGTGCCATGTGTGAATCCTCCTGTATCCCGTCCTACGCCGGAACGCTTTGAAAATACGACTGCGCCTCCGGATTCCATGAGAATTTCTCATTGGAAAGCGCGGGATTACTGCAAGAGCTGGAGCACGCCCTGCGGCTGCTGATTGGCCTGCGCAAGCATGGCCTGCGAAGACTGGATGAGGATGGAGTTCTTGGTGTACTTCATCATCTCACTGGCTACGTCAGTGTCGCGGATAGTGGACTCAGCGTCCTGCATATTCTCCTGCATGACGGAGAGGTTGTTGATGGTGTGCTCAAGACGGTTCTGCACTGCGCCGAGGTCGCCGCGCATGTCAGACACCTTGTCGATGGCGTTCTTGATGAAGTCCAGCGAATCCAGTGCGCCTTCCTGACTGCTGATGTCGATTTTATCAATCTTGAGTTCCTCGGTGTTCATCAGCATGGCGTCAAGATGAATAATATTGTTCTTATCGGTGGAATCGCCAACCCAAAGGTTGATTCCGCCCTTCGTAATCTTCTCATCCTGACTCAGGAGCGTCGGCGCGGTCTGAGTCGACATCGGCGTACTCAAATCCGTCGGCGCGGTATAGGGCTCGCTGGCGCCGCCGCCGCTTCCGCTGGCCTTGAGGTCGACGTAAATTTCATCAGAGTTAGCGGGACTCTTGCCGCTCAAATCGAGCGTCATCGTCAACACGGTATTGCCGCCAGACTTAATATCGACAGTCGCTTTGTCGTCGGCATAAGAACCGCTGATGGCGTAATTCGTGCCGTCGGCGTCTTTTAAGGCATTCGCCCAAGAAACGGTTGCGGTAGCGGGGTCGCTGCCGGATTTTGCAAAGGTAATCTTAACTTGAGCGGGGTCTCCGTCGTCGGCCGTCATCGCCTTAATATCGCCCTGCACAGTCGCCGTATCGGCGCCCTCCGCCCATTCAAACGTCGGCGAAAGGGAAGCTGCCCAGTCAGTGCTGTTCTCCGTGTCAATCGTACCCGAAACGCCGCCCTGCGCGAACAGAGAAATGCCGTTAAAGTTCGCGGTTGCGCCGATACGGTCGATTTCTTCCTTCAGCTTGCCGACTTCTTTGTTCAACTGCTCACGGTCCAAGTTGCTCTGGTAGGTGCCATTGGCGGACTGCTCCGCGAGCTGGTACATACGGTTGAGCATGGAATGGACTTCGGTCAGGGCGCCTTCGGCGGTCTGCACGAGACTGATACCGTCTTTTGCGTTCTTCTGCGCGACTTCAATTCCGGTAATCTGGGCGCGCATCTTCTCCGAAATGGCAAGACCTGCGGCGTCGTCTCCGGCGCGGTTAATCTTGTATCCGGAAGAGAGCTTTTCCAGATTCTTGTTAATCATGCTGGTGTTTACATTGTAGTTCCGATAGGCATTCATCGCGGAAATATTATGTTGTACGCGCATCTAAATCATCTCCTTAAAACTGCGCGGCAAATATCCTTACTGCCGCATATTGTTTGCCTTGCGTCTCCAATCTCCCGACATCTGGCCAGACTGCCCGGATTTCTTCGGCGCGGTACTCTATCCAAACGGTCCGCGAAACCGTCAGAATCATGATAAAATACGTAATTTTCGCGTGGACTGCCCTTTCTGGCTTCGGACGCGCCCTCGCGGGGTTGTCCTCTTTGATTCCCACTC
>JAFSOM010000061.1 GCA_017447005.1 Oscillibacter sp. | reverse complement strand
TGTTCCAACGTGTAAATCATACCGTTCACCCCGCCTGAAAATCACAGCAGTTTCAAGTCGATTCCGCGGTCGCGGAGAATATAATACGCGTTCGCCGAGTCGGAATTGGTATCGAACGATTCCTGCGAGATAATGACTTTGGCGGGCGCGTAATCCGCCATAACTTCAATATCCTCCGCCGTAAGGCTTGGCGCGAGCGAAACCAGCAACAACGTATCTTCGCCGACGCTGTAGGCGGTTTTGCCGTTGATGTCCACCTCCGTGACGGGCAACGACAGCGGAACGCCCATTTTCAGCATGACCTCAAAGACCATATCAAGGGCGTTACGGTCGGGCTTTATCCGGTGAATCATCTCCATCATACGCGCATGGAGAATTTCAAGCTGTTCGTCCCGGTCGCCCTCAATCGGCGCGGAATCCCACGTTTTCAGGTTGGACGCGTCCAGTTTGAACACGCGGAAACCCACGTCGGGCGGCGGCGTTTCGGCCTCGCCGATTTTCAACTGACTGTTTCGCCGTTCCGCTTCGTCCAGAATTTTCGCTCCCGCACGGCGGATGCGCTCTTTGCCGATTTCGCAGATAGTCCGAAAGCCCGCCTTGTACGCTTCGCTTTTTTCGTCGCAAACTTCTGGAAGCTGTACCATAATAAACTGACGGTTGCCGCCGTCCTCCGCGTTGAGTTGCATAACCGCGTGGGCGGTCGTTGCGCTACCGGAAAAGAAATCCATGATAATGGAATCTTGCTCCGTGTTTGCCAAAGTAAGCAGACGGCGCAGTAACCGCACAGGTTTCGGGCCGTTAAACGCGCCCGCTTCAAGAAGCGCGGTTACTTCCTTTGCGCCTTCCTGACTGTGCCCTACATCCTTGTAGAACATAATAGACTGCGGAGCCATTCCTTCAAATTTTAACTCCGTAAGAAACCTCTTTATACAGGGTACGCTGTTACCGTCCGCTCCAAAGTAGATTCTATTATCATGGAGTCTCTCCAAAAAGGCTTTTTTGGAGAGCCTCCAACAGCGTCCTGTTGGAGGCTCAATTACACGCCCGGAGGGCGTTGTAATTGGGTAATCGCACTCGGCATTATAGGTTTTTACTGACATATCGCTCGGTTTCCAAACGCCGCGAGGGTCATTATCCGGGTTTTGATAACGCGCATTGGCTTCTTCGGTTCTTGCAAGACGCCCAATCTGAAAATTAGGCAATGACTTGGCGTACATTAAAATATACTCGTGACTGTTGGAAATATATCTCGCGTCATTTTTAGGAGCATAGGCGCGTTCCCAAATCAACTGAGCGACAAAGTTTTCTTCTCCAAACGCTTCGTCACAAAGTTTCCGCAAATTGGTAACTTCGTTATCGTCAATGCTGATAAAGCAAACGCCGTCGTCCCGCAACAAATTCGCCGCCAGTCGGAGACGCGGATACATCATGTTCAGCCAGTTCGTATGAAACCGTCCCATTGTTTCGGGGTTGCTCTTAGTGGTCTGCGCGGTGACTTCCTTATAGCGTTCCAGCGGGTCGGCGTAATCATCCGTATATACGAAATCGTTCCCCGTATTGAAAGGCGGGTCAATGTAAATCATCTTAACCTTGCGGAAATACGCGGTCATCAGAAGTTTGAGAACTTCCAGATTGTCGCCC
>JAFSOM010000060.1 GCA_017447005.1 Oscillibacter sp. | reverse complement strand
TTTTTCATCAACAGCGTGGTGGTGAAGGTCATGAAACTGCGGGAGCCTTTGAGCGCCTTTTCGGAGTTTTGGGTGAGGAAGTTATAAATCGCGTCGGCGACAGCGAACTCATTATAGCTTCCGTCGGCGCCGGACGTGTTGGCAAGGCCGCCGTAAAGCTCATTCTCCCCGTAATAGAGAATTTCATGTCCGATAACCTGACTGTTTGTGTTTTTGATGGGCTGTCTGACAATATAGTTGTTTGTCGCCATAGGAAACCTCCTTTCCCGGACGGGTTCACTCGCTCTTCAAGAGTTTGTCGATGACGGAGACAAGCTGACCGATTTCCGGCTTGCTGAGTTGTTCGTCGGCGCCGAGTTCGCGGCCCTTGGCGCGCATTTCCTCCGTGATGAGCGACGAGAAAATCACGACGGGGATATGCTTTAACTGCGGGTCTCCCTTGATAAGTTTCGTCAGGCGGTGCCCGTCCATTTGCGGCATTTCGATATCGGTGATGACAAGGGAAACGTTTCCGTCCACCTTATCGGTCTTTTTGAGCTTCAGCACGCACTCCCACAGGTCGAGGCCGTTGGAGAACATATGCAGGTTGCTATAACCGGCCTTCATGAGCGCGTCGCGGATGAGCTTGGACAACAGCGCGGAATCCTCCGCGACGAGAATCGGGGAATCCTTGCGCTCGCGTTCGCCCAACAGGTCAATCTCGTCCATTTGGATGGACGTTTCCGGGGCGATTTCGGCGATAATGCGCTCAAAGTCCAGAATCGTGACAAGCTGGTTGTTGCACTGCGCGATACCCGTGGCGACGCTCTCGCCCGACCCGCTGATGGTCTTATCGGGCTTCTGGATGTCCGTCCACGAGATGCGGCTGATTCCGATAACCGTATGCACGCGGAAGGCGATGGTCATACGGTTGAAGTTCGTGATAATAAAGAGGTCCTTTTCGCCGGGTTCGCCGTCGTGCCCGAGGTAGCGCGGAAGATTGATAACCGTCATGACGGCGTCGCGGGGCTTGATAATGCCCTCTACGGCGGGGTGCGTGTGCGGCATGGCCTTCACGTGCGCGGGCAGGATGATTTCATTCACCTTCGCCACGTTGATTCCGTACAGATTCCCGGCGATGGTGAACTGCATGATTTCAATTTCGTTGGTACCGGATTCCAGCAGGATTTCGTTTTTATCGTTCTTATCCGCGTTTGCCATAAATCCTCACTCCTTCTAGTCGATGGCAACGGTTTTCTGACGGGGGTTCCCGGCGCGGCGGGGTTCGCAGGACTTCCCCGGCGTGGGGATTCACAGGACTTCCCCGGCGCGGGGGTTCACAGGACAATGAGCGGCTGACCGTAAGCGCGGATTTGTCCCTGTCCGGTAGCGGGGAAAAAGGATAACGTGCGGGCTACCGTACCGCCCACGTTTTCCGAAACGATGTGGATTCCCTCCCGGCGCAGGTTCATGCGCACGCTCTCAATATTGCGCTGACCGATATTGCCGAGATTGGAGTTTCCGGAGACTTCAAACATTTTCGCGCCCCCCGCGATTTTGGCGACAAGACGGCTTTTCCGCGCCCCGTGGGCCTCCAACTGTCTGAGCGTCTCCTTGATTCCGGTATCCGCGTATTTCATGGTATTTTTCCGGCCCGTCTCCATGTTAATCGGTAACATGATATGGATGAGCGCGGCGAGCTTCACATTGGGGTCATAGAGGCAGATTCCGATACACGA
Organism: Oscillibacter sp.; assembly: GCA_017447005.1. Lineage (GTDB taxonomy): Bacteria > Bacillota > Clostridia > Oscillospirales > Oscillospiraceae > Oscillibacter. Next base: position 10,435 of record JAFSOM010000060.1, on the reverse strand, counting down.
CCCGAGGGCGTATGTAATCAGCTCTCCGTCCCACTGAAGCATTTTCATATCCGCGATACCGACGGTTACTTTTTGCGGCGCTTGATTCATCATTCCAACACGCCCAGCTTTCTTAATAAGAAGTTCAGCGACCGCACATCCGGCGAGAGCAAGAGCCGGCACGGGACAACTTGATTATCGCACATAAAGTCGCCGCCGATGGTCATGAGGTAGTCGGACTGTCCGCCGTATTCGGCCATGGGTACGGCGAGAATCGCGCCCTGCATATCCACGGACAAACTCGGCACGGTCATTTCCACGGAAATTTCCGCAAGGCCGGAGAGCGCGTTGATGAATGTGGAAATCATGATGTTTCCAATTTCAATGAGCGCGGAGCGTTCCAAGTCTTTCAAGTCCTCATAGTCGTGAATTTCCTCAGAAAGCATACTGCTCAACACGAGATTGACAAAATCCAGCGACTGTACAGCGAGCATAATGCCGTTCATCTGTCCGCTGATACGAACCATAACGCCCGCGGTTATCGCCTCCGGGCCGCCTATCCACTCGATAGCCTCGTTATAGCCCATAATCCGCACTTCCGGCAGGGTGATTCTCACGTTGCGGCCCAGCATGACGGACAGGGCGCTGGCGGCGTTCCCGGTTCCGATACTCCCGATTTCCCGGAGAGTATCAATTTCTAGGGATGTCAGCTCGTCATAGTTTTTCAGTTCCAACTTCTCCCACCTCGTTTCGATTGAATCCGGCGGCGGCGCGCCGCGCAGGGGTTATTTACGATTGCGGCGGCGCCGCAAAGCGTTGACAGGCATAGGGCGGGGACGGGGTTCCCCCCTTTGGCAAAATGATTTCTAACTGAGCGGTTACGAATGCGTAACCCCCCTAAATCCCCCCTTTCAGGGGGGACTTTCCCGGATTCGCAAGGCTTCCGGTTCTCCGTTCCCCCGTCCCTGAAAGGGAAGGGGGACAGGGGGAAGGGTTTTCCGTCTATCCGCTCAGGCAGAATTATTTTTCAGCGCAGGTTATTGACGGTCGTTGTAATTTCGTCGGAAGTCTGTATCATGCGGATGTTGTATTGAAATGTGCGTTGCGTCTCAATGACCTTTGTCATCTCATAGGCGTAGTCCGTGTTGGACAGTTCGAGATAGCCCTGTACGAGCTTGCCTTCTCCGAGCGTGACCTGACCGTTTTTTTCCACCGGAATAAAGCCGCTCAAACCTTCGCTTAACATGCCGTCATGGTTCTGGAAGTCAAAGATACCAATCGGGAGCGGGTTTCCAACGTAAATATCGTTGACGGGGTCGGCGACGACAATACGGCCTCCGTCCGTGCCGAGCACGTAACGCCCGTTGCCGTCGGAGAGGTACCACGTGGTGACGGTTTGGGGTTCGGGGGCAACGTCGCCCTCCGCGGCGTCCTCGGGAATCTCCGGCTGTACGGTCTCCACGACGTTCGAGAGGGTGAAGGAGCCTTCTCTGGTATAGCTGATTTGTCCGCTGACAGGGTCGTAGAGGGCGAAAAAGCCGTTGCCGTTGACGCCGTAATCGAGAGCGCGTTCCGTGCCCCAGAAACCGGTATAGGCGAAATCGGGGGACAAGTCCACCTGATTGGATTCCATCACGGCGCCGACGCCGCGCTGTACGGTTCGCTCAATGCCCCGTACCTCATTGGTCATGAGGTTCTGGAAGTTCGGACGCCGGGCGCGGAAGCCGTAGTTGTTGACGTTGGCGATATTGTTCGCGTGTACGTCCAGACGCGTTTGCTGTTGCTGCGCGCCGACGGACGCGGTATAAAATGATATATCCACGGAAAATTCCCTCCTTTACGGCGCGGAGCGCGGCTTACGACAGGCGCCCGACTTCCTGCGTGACGCGGTTCAGGACGCCGTCATAAATTTTCATGGCCTCGGCGGCGCTCTGATAAGCCCGTTGCGTGGAAATCGCCTCGGACATTTCCCGCACCCAGTCGATATTCGAGCGTTCCAGCCACTGATGAAGCACTTGCGTCGTCGCTAACGTGCCCTCCTGTTCGCTGACGAACATGCCGTAGTCGTCCTTTTGCAAGGTCTCGTTCTCGTCCTCAAAGGTAAAGATTCCGATACGGCCTAAGAAGCCGCCGCCCTTGGTGAACAGTCCGCCGTAGTTGTCGGCGGTGAAATCGTCGGTGATAACCTGTATCGGTTCCAGCGCGGTATTCAACACGCGGCCCTGATTGGGAAGCGTCAAATAGCCCTCGTTATCGAGCGAGAAACTGCCGTCGCGAGTATAGACAATTCCGCGGCGCACGTTGGGCCAGTCCGGGTTATCGGTAAGCGTTTCGCCCGCGTTTTCGGGGTTCTCGGGATTCTCCGGGTTTTCAACGTTTTCCGGATTTTCGGGGGTTTCTCCCTCCGGTTCGCCCGTCTGAATGGCGAAGTAGCCCGGGCCGTTGATGGCGAAGTCCAGCGGGAGACGCGTATTGTCAAGACTGCCCTGCTCAAAGTCGGTATACAGGCGGCTTGGCGCGGTAATCCAGCTCTGTTCGTTGAGTTCGGTATAGTTTTTCGTCTTGTTGCCGACTAACTGCCACATCACGTCCTGAAACGTGGAGCCGGTGAAGCGGTCGACTTTAAAGCCGCTTGTCGTCGTGTTCGCTATGTTATTGGAAATTACGTCCAAGTGCCGCCCGTGGGTCAGCATGGCGGAGGTAAGATTATAGAAGCCTTTGACCATAAAACAACCGTCCTTTCCCGCCGGGGGCGTCGGATGAAATCGGGGAGGAATCGCGCCGGGCGTCAGATGGAATCGGAGAGCAGAACCTTCAATTTCTGCAAAGCGCGGGTATGGATTTGGGAGGCGCGGGCATGGCTGACGCCTAACGCCGCCGCAATATCCTTCATTTTCATGTTCTTCTGGTAGTAGAGGGACAAGACAATCTGCTCATTCTTGCGCAGGGATGAAATCGCGTTTGCGAGGGTTTCCAACAGTTCCTGACGCTCTACGACTTGGTCGGGGGTGGATTCCGGGGCCGTGCGGTCATGATTGGCAATCTGTTCGCAACCCTCTAACGTCTCTTCCAGCGAAACCACGCTGTACACGGACGCGTTGACCATGGTTTCCTGATACTCCTCATCGGAGATGTGAAGATATTCGGCGATTTCATGTTCGGTGGGGAATCGTCCGAGCTTGCTGTAGAGTTCGGAGTTGACCTGTTCAATTTCCCGGGCGCGGCGGCGTATGGGACGCGGCACCCAGTCCTGCTGACGGGCCAAGTCGATAATCATGCCGCGAATGCGTTTGGCGACATAGGTCTCAAACTTGCCGATGGAGGGGTCGTACTTGTCCACGGCGCGGGCCAGTACGATAAGGCCCTCGTTGATGATGTCGTCGAGTTGGGCGAAACTGCTGTAGACGCCCTGAATCTGCAAGGCGATATTCCGTATGGCGCCCGTATGCCGCATGACAATTTCCCATTTTAACTCTTCGGACGGATGTTTCCGGTACTCCTGAAACAATTCCTCCGTGGTCATTTTTTCATAGTCCTCATGTTTCATGCTCCGACCGTCCTTTTCTCCTCAGGCGCCAGCGGCATGGTGATATTGCCAAGGGACTGAATCTGTACGGTGCCCACGATTTCCGTAAACGAGAGCACATAGAGATTCGGGAAGTATTGCGACAACAGGCGGCTGAGGTATACGCGGATTACCTGACTTGTCAGCAGGACGGGATTTTGTCCAAGCTCTTGGAATTTGCGGATGTGTTCGGCGAGTTGCGAGATGAGCGGCTGAATGAGTTCCGGCCCCATGGCGAGATAGATTCCGCGTTCGTTCCGCGTGAGCGACGCTACAATACGCCGTTCGACTTCGCCGTCGAGCGTGATGGCGCGCAGTTGACCGTTTTCGCAGAACTGCCGCGTGATGGTACGGCTCAACGCGCCGCGGACGCTTTCGGTCAGGGTATCGGGGTCGCGGGTATTGGCGAGCGCGTCCACGAGGGTTTCGAGAATCGTACCCAAGTCGCGGATGGGCACGCCCTCCATAAGCAGATTGCGCAATACCTTTTCAAGCAGGGCATACGACACAATGCCCGGACAGACTTCCTCCACGAGTTCGGGAGAGGTCTTTTTGAGGTTCTCCACAAGCTGTATCGTTTCGCTCCGGCTGAGTAGCTCATAGGCGTGCTGTCGGATGGTCTCCGAGAGGTGCGTCAGCATGACGGATAGCGGGTCAATGACGGTATAGCCGTAAATTTCGGCCATTTCCTTGTTTTCGGGGAGAATCCACCGCGCCGGAATGCCGTAAGCCGGCTCTACGGTTTCGATACCGTCGATGTCCTTGACGGGGTTCGAGGGTTCGAGCGCTAAATAGTAGTCCATGAGGATTTCGCCCCGGGCGACTTCCTCCCCCTTGATATAGATGATGTACTGATTCGTGCCCAGCATGGAACCGTCGTGCAGGCGAACCGTCGGAATGACAAAGCCCATTTCTTGCGCGTACTGACGCCGGAAAATGACAATCCGGTTGATAAGTTTGCCGCCGCTCCGCTCGTCGACCAGCGGAATGAGGCTGTAGCCGACTTCCATTTCTATCGGCTCCACGTTGAGCAGGGAGTAAACGTTGCTGATGTCCTTGTAGTAGTCGGCGGCGGTGGGGACTTCCTCCTGTTGCTGTTCGACGGCTTCCGCTTGGGCCATTTCGGCGGCTTCCTTTTCGCGTTCCATACGCCGGAAGAGCAGGTAGCCCGCGACGGCTAACGCGATGCCCACGATAAACAGGGAGACGTGCGGCGTATTGGGCAGGACGCCCAGAAAAATCATGGCGCCGCCCGCGACGATAATCGCGGTGGGCTGCGCGAGGAACTGCGCCCGCATGTCTTCGCCGAGACTTCCTTCGGAGACCGACCGCGTGACAATCATGCCGGTAGCGGTGGAAATCATGAGCGCGGGCAACTGCGACACGAGACCGTCGCCGACGGTAGCCCGGGAATAGACTTGCAACACCGTGCTGAAGTCCTGTCCGCCCATGAGCATTCCAATCACGACGCCGCCGATAAGGTTGACCGCCGTCAGGATAATGGACATGGTGGAATCGCCCTTGACAATCTTCGTGGCGCCGTCCATGGCTCCGTAGAAGTCGGATTCGCGCTGGATTTTCGCCCGACGCGCCCGCGCTTCCTGTTCGTTGATGATACCGGTATTCAAATCCGCGTCGATGGCCATTTGCTTTCCGGGCATGGCGTCGAGCGTGAAGCGGGCCGCGACTTCGGCCACACGCTCCGCGCCACGCGTGATGACTATCAACTGTACGAGGACGATAATCACGAAAATGATAAAGCCAATGACGACGTTTCCGGCGGTGATAAGCAGGCTGAACGCTTCGATAACTTCCCCGGCGTAACCGCCGTTCGAGAGAATCAGCCGCGTTGAGGAGACGTTCATACCTAGCCGAAAGAGCGTGGTAATGAGCAACAGCGACGGAAAAATCGAGAACTCCAGCGCTTCGGAGATGTTCATCGTGATAACGAGGATGATGACCGACAGCGACAGGTTCAGGACAAGCAGAATGTCCAGCAACTGCGGCGGGATGGGGATAATCATAAACATGACGACCACAACCACAAACAGCGTGACCGCGTTATTTTGAATCAGTCGTCTCATGCTTGAATGCCTTTCCGCGTCGCCGCGCTTGGGATTTCCACGTGAATTACGCCTTCACGCCTCCGGGTTTGTACGTGAATTACGCCTTCACGCGTCCGGGTTTGTACGTGAATTACGCTTTCACGCGTCCGAGTTTATAGAGGTAGACCATAATTTCCGCAACGTCTTCGTATAAATCGGGCGGAATCGTGCGGTAAAGCTCCGCTTTGGCGTAGAGGGTACGCGCCAGCGCGACGTTTTCCACCACGGTAATATTGTGCTGTTCCGCCACGGCGACGATACGCAGGGCGAGATTGTCAAGGCCCTTGGCAAGCACAATCGGCGCCTCGTCGACATAGGGCTTGTAGCGTAACGCCACGGCGACGTGTTCCGGGTTACGGACGATAACATCCGCTTTGGGCACCTGTTGCATCATACGCTGTTGCGCGGCGCGGCGCTGTAACTCCTTAATGCGGCTCTTGATTTGCGGGTCGCCTTCGGTCATCTTGTACTCTTCCTTGATTTCCTGTTTGGTCATCCTCATCTGCCGCTCGTAGTCCCACCACTGATAGAGGAAGTCGAGCGCGGCGAGGGCCAGAAACGCGAACGCGACGCGCAGTAACATAGCGAATATCGCGGCGAATAAGTGCGTGGAGGCGCCGCGCAAATCGGCGTAGAGGTAGCGTTCCGAAATGCCTATGAGAGAGCGGAGGCTGGAATAAATCAGGTAGAGCAGGATGGTGACTTTCAGCAGGTTTTTGAGGGCTTCCACCACACTGCGGAGGGAAAATAAATTTTGAAAGCCCTTTAAGGGGTTGATTTTGTCGAATTTGGGCTTGATAAGCTCGAAACTTACGAGCAACTGCGTCTGCGCGAATGTGGCGGCGACGGATAACAGGATAGCCGCCGCGAGAAACGGCCCGGCTACTTGCGCCAGTAGCGAGATACAGCGTAAGAGCATGGTTTGGGAGAGCGTCCCGCCGTTCTGGATAAGCTGAATGCAGTAGACCATGAACGCGCCCAGGGCCGACATCGACCCCGCGAACGTCACGCGCATGACAAGGATACTCCCGAACAGCGACGCGACCGATACGGCGTCCTTACTGAGAAAGACGTTACCTTTTTTCCGTTCGTCTCTTCGCTTTTTTGGGGTTGCCTTTTCGGTTTTGGAATCTTCGCCCACCGTTCCTCACCTCACTTGTCAGCCGTTCCGCGACGCCCCGCCGCGAATCCGCGAGTTTATGTCCCGCCGAAAAGCGTCATCACGTCCCGGGCCGAGCCTAGGACGAGCGACTCAATTTCCAGCAGATAGTTACTTATCGGCGAGAGCAACGCCGAGAGCATGAGCATTCCGACAATGACTTTGAGTTCGATATTGATAGCGAACACGTTAATTTGCGGAATGGCTTTCATCAGGATTCCCATCCCCATTTGACCGAGGAGTTCGGCGCCGAGTATCGGGAAACTCAGCTTGAACGCCAGCATGACGCACTGCGAAAAAAACGCTACCATATGGTTCGCGGCCATATCGCCGAAAGCGGCCTGTCCGAACGGGACAATTTCCCCCGAGGTCAACATCATTTGAATCAGCGTGACATGACCGTTGGCGAGAAAGAAGATAATCTGCGTCATCATGTTCAGGAAATTGGCGGTGGTAGTCATGGACGACTGCGCGCCGGGGTCATAGGAACGCGCCATGCTCATGCCCATTTGGGTGTCGATAATTTCACCGGCCTGTTCGGGGATATAGAGCATGAAGCGCAGGAGCATATTGATAAAGAATCCGACGCCGAGTTCCATAAAGAGCCGGAAGGTCAGTTCGACAATGGTTTCCGGGACGTTGACGACCTGTTCCGTCATGGAATAGGCCGTAATAGATAAAAAGGTAATCATGCCGCCCTGAAAGAGCGCGGGGACGCCGTTCCGCCCGAAAAACGGGCTGAACATAATAAAGCCCGACATCCTCATCATGATATAAAGAAAGAGTGTGAACGCGCTCCAGTTAAACATGATTCCTTACCGTTCCGTTATGCGACGCATAATATACCGTTCCGTCATGCGTCAAACCATGAGGTCAAAGAGGCTGTACGTGTACTCCTGCAAGATTCTGAGCATCCAGTTCCCGCCGATAATCAGGAACAGGACGACGACAATCAGCTTTAAGAGAAACGAAATCGACTGCTCATGGATTTGCGTCACGGCCTGCAAGATAGCCACGATAACGCCCACAAGCATACATAACAACAGAATCGGCCCGCCCAGACGGATTGCCACGCCTAAGCCGTCGCCGAAAATCACGGCTACGTCCGCGATATTCATTCAGCGTTCCCCCCGTTTCAGCCCAGCGGCGTATACTGCACGCCGCGCACGAGTGACGTAAACACGAGTTCCCAGCCGTTGAGGGATACGAACAGCAACAGCTTGAACGGCGTGGAAATCATGGACGGCGGCAACATAATCATACCCATGGACATCAGCACGGTGGAAACGATAATGTCAATGAGCAGGAAGGGGATATAGAGGTAGAGGCCAATTTCAAAGGCGCGGCGCAGTTCGCTGGTGGCGAACGCCGGGACAATGACGCGTAAGGGCAGTTCCCGCGCCGTTTCGAGGGAGTCGGGCCGCTCTACGGACGCGTCCATGTCGCAGAACATCCGCAACGAGGACGTGTCGGTATTCTGCACCATAAAGTTTTTCAAGGGCAGTTGCGCCCGTTCGAAAAACTCCGCCTGTCCGATTGCGCCGTCAAGATAGGGCTGATACGCCGTGGAACTGATTTCGCGCACGACCGGCCCCATGGTAAAGAGCGTCAGGAACATCGCAAGGCCCACAAGCACCATATTCGGCGGTACCTGTTGCGTACCCATGGCGTTGCGCAGGAACGAGAGCGAGACGATATAGCGCGTGAACGAGGTCATGAGGATGACCGCCGAGGGCAGGAGCGAGAAGAGCGTCATAAGATAGATTATCTCCAACGTCTGCACGCTGTCGCCGTTGATATTAATAATGCCGTCAGCCATGGTCAAATCCTCACTTATTTCTTACGGTTCGGGGACGGGTTGCGGTTCCGTCAGTCGCCAGTAACGGGTTACGGTTCGCGGTCACGACGGGGACGCGACGGCTTTTCGCGCTGACGCTGTTGGAGCGTATCGCGCAGGACATTGAGAAAGCCGTTGTCCGACGGGAGTTCCGTCAGCCACGCGTCGACCTCTTCGCCCTCCCATTCCTTCAGCAGAGTGATATTCTGTTCGGTCACGCCCAGCAGGAGACAGCGTTCCCCGACGCGCACGACCACCAGCGCGGCGTTACGCCCCACGCCCAGACGCGCCGCGACGCGGAAGTTTTCGTTTCCCATGCCCCCGGGCCATCCTGACGCCGCCCCCGGCGAACCGTGGACGCCTACCCAGCGACTTGTCCAGTACGCCAGAATCAAAATCAGGATGGTCATGGAGAGCATGCCGAGCGCGGACCAGAGATTCCCGGTCATGCGTCAGGGCGCGCCGAGAATCGCCGTCACGGTTTTCATAATCCGGTCGGGCTTGAAGGGCTTGACGATAAAGTCCTTGGCCCCGGACTTGATAGCGTCCATAACCATGGCTTCCTGACCCATGGCGGAGCACATGATGACGTTCGCGGCGGGATTCTTGCCTTTAATGGCCTTGAGCGCTTCCAGACCGTCCATATTGGGCATCGTGATGTCGAGGATGACGAGGTCAGGCTGCACTTCGTCGTACTTCGCCACGGCGTCGGCGCCGTCCACGGCTTCGTGAAGGTCGGTGAAGCCGTTCTTGCTGAGGGTGTCTTTAATGACTTTTCTCATAAAGGCCGCGTCGTCAGCCATTAAGATTTTTGCCATTTGTCCATCTTCCTTTCATACAATACAGAACTATGCGGAGCGAATCCGCGCTTATATCCACAACCGCGCCGGGGTAACGCCCGGGGCGGAAATTTTAGTCTGTGGAGCGGGTTTGATTTGGCGGGGCTTAGAGCAAATCGTCCAGACCCGGACGGCGGAGAATTTCCGTTATCCGAATGCCGAAATTGTCGTCAATCACGACTACGTCGCCCTGCGCGATACATTTGCCGTTTACGTAAACGTCGACTTGGTCGCCGGCGAGCTTGTCGAGCACCACAAGAGAGCCTTTCGAGAGCGACACGATTTCCTGTACCTTCTTGCGCGTCCGCCCGATTTCCACGGAAATTTCAAGGGGGACGCTCATAATCAGGTCAAGGTTCTGCGCCTGCTCGTCGGTGAGTTCGGTACCGTCCTCCAGACGCGGCATCGTCGGCGCGGTCGTCTGGATGACTTTCTGGTCAGGCTTGCGCGTCTCTGCGGGGGCCTGCGGCCACGCGTAGGGCGGATACGGCGGGTACGGCATAGGCTTTCCGTCCGGCCCGGTCGGCCAGCCGTAGTAGGGCGGATAGCCGCCTTGTACGGGGGCCTGCGGCGCGGCGTTCTCCATGGGCGCGATATGCGGCGCGGCTTGCGGGACCTGTTGCGCCGCTAACATCGCGTTTATCGCGTCCTGACTCATCACGCCGCCGGACGCGGGCGCGGGAGACGGCGCGGCGGGTTGCGGGGACGCCATGCCCGCCATCATGCGTTCTATCTCCTCTTGGCTCATCATGCCGCCGGACGCGGGCGCGGGAGACGGCGCGGCGGGTTGCGGCGACGCCATGCCCGCCATCATGCGCTCTATCTCCTCTTGGCTCATCATGCCGCCGGAGGAAGGCGCGGGTTCGGGCGCGGCGCTCTGGTTGAACAGGGCGTCAATCTCCGTCGCGCTGAGGTTCTTCCCGCCCGGACTGGGTTCGGATGAGTTCTCCA
>JAFSOM010000643.1 GCA_017447005.1 Oscillibacter sp. | reverse complement strand
GAAGTCATTAAAAAGGTTCCGAAAGGGCGTAAAATCGTTGTCTCCGAGCGCGCTGTCCACATTATCGTTTACCGCGATAAAGCGCACGTCGCGGGCGGGGAACATCAGTTCCGTGTACGTCCCGACCTGAAGGTAGTCGCGCCCGAAGCGGCTGAGGTCCTTTACGATAAACGTCCCCACAAGCCCCTGCTCCACAAGAGAAATGGCCTCCTGAAAGCCGGGGCGGTTGAAATTCGTGCCGGAGTAGCCGTCATCGACCAGCGTCCGCGTGTTGGTAAAGCCATGCTCCGCCGCGTATCTGGTAAGGATGTCCCTCTGGTTTGCGATGCTGTTGCTCTCGCCGTCCAGCGCGTCCTCGTTGCTGAGGCGGCAGTACAGGATGGTGATTTTTTGCTGATTCGCCATGTTGTCCTCCTTTTCAAGCGAATCAGCCAATAGCGTTGCGGTAGATGACGCTATCATACCACAGTTTTCGTCATTTGTCACGTACAAATTTTCCTCCTCGTGAAAAAAATGACGCGTTCCCAAAAGTACGCGCACTGTCGCGCGGTACGCATACTTTTGAGGCCGCGCTTGCCTTCGCGTTCACGGATTCACGCGCATTGTTCGCTGTCCGACGAAATCAGACGCTTGAGTTTGCGCCCCAGCAACTCCTTCCCGGCGCATTCCGTGCTGACGATGTACGTCACGCCGCCGATGACGCGCTCCACCGTGTCATGGAACGGATAATCCGGCCCCGGCATGGCGTCATAATCCGCGTCGCCCTGCGCCGTGTCCTCCGGGTATATGTCCCTCGGCTCGTAGATGTCGTACAGGCTCACAGGTTCATATTCGGTCTGTTTGTTGCGCTTTTCATCATATTTCAATAGTATCACCTCCGTTTCTATTCGGAATATTTGAAATCACGCGATAATCCGTTTCGTGATTCCGGTCACGGCGTCACTGTCGCGCCGTGTCTTTCCCTGTATGTCCAGCACTCTGTCTAAATAATTAGAATACACCATAACACAGCTTATGTCAAGGCTTTTTTTGAAATTTTTATGCGCTGAAAATATTTGAAAAATTATCTCAAAGTCAGAAAATATCTCGTGTTTATGGCGAAAATAATTTGAAGTTCACGTTTTCATGTCGGTTGTTCGTTCCAGAGCGAATAATATCACTGAATTATAGTTAAAGTTCACGGATTCGTATGGTTACAGCTATGAAACAGTGAACGGACTGCTCCGGCGTCCATAAACGTCGCGGATACGCTGGCGCGGGTGCGTTAGGGAGCGGCGACACGCCGACATGAGGTCGTGCGTGGACACGTCACCGCTATCAAATTACGAACAATCGCTATCAATCCGTGAACGTGACGCCGGAGACATGACACAGATAGGAACGTCGCGGACACGGCGGCGGGGAGCGGCGACACGCCGACATGAGTGTAGATATGGACACGGCAGTGCTATCAGAATACGAACAAACGCTACCAATCCACGAACGTGACGGCGGGCCTGTCGTGCCAGCGTGACTCCGACGCGCACGTCACGGACACGTCGGCGTGGGTGCGTCACAGTATGGCGACACGCTAACGAGAGGTCATGCGCAGACATGACGCCGCTATCAGAATACAAATAAACGCTATCAAATCACGAACGCAAAGCTGGACGCGTGACGCCAACAATAACGTCACGGATGCGCCGGGGCGTAGCGACACGCCGACGTGAGGTCAGGCATGGACACGCTACTGCTATAAAAATACGAACAACTGCTACCAATCCGCGAACGTGACGCTGGGCGCGTGACGCCAATATGAACGTCACGGACACGGCGGCGCAGGTGCGGCGGGAAGCGGCGACACGCCGACATGAGTGAAGGCGTGGATACGGTGCCACTATGGAAGTACGAATAACCGCTATCAAACTGCGAACGTGACGCTGGATGTCGTGACGGCGCGTGACGCCGATACGCACATCACAGACGCGGCGGCGCGAGTGCGCCACAGCATAGCGACACGCCGACATGAAGTCGTGCGTGGATACGCTACCGCTATCAGAATACGAACAACCGCTACCAATCCGCGAACGTGACGCCGGACCTGTCGTGCCGACGTGACGCGTCGTGAACGTCGCGGACATGGCGGCGTGTGTGCGTCGAGGAGTGGCGACACGCAGACGCGAGGTTATGCGTGGACATGGCGTCGCTATCATAACACGAACAACCGCTATCAAATCACGAATGTAACGCTGGGCGCATGATGCCGTTATGAACGTCGCGGACACGCTGGCGCGGGTGCGTCACGGGAGGGCGACGCGCCGACGTGGGGTCATGCGCGGACATGGTTGCCGCTATCAGAATACGAACAACCGTTATTAATCCGCGAACGTGGCGGCGGGACTGTGTGACGGCACATGATGCTGGTATAAACGTCACAGACACGGCGACACGAGTAATTCAAAGGATGGCGACGCACCGATTTAAATCGTAACAAATTTTATGAATTTAGGGTTGACAGCCACAGAAAATTATGTTATCTTAAAATAAATTGTCGGAAACAAGCGAATTGTAAGAACCCACAGAATACTGAGGGGATAATCCGCTAAGGGCAGGGGGTGACATTTGTGGAATTGTTTTTAAGTTACGTTAATGAAGATAAGGAAGAAGCAATTTGGATTGCTGACACACTGGCAAAATATGGATATCAAGTACATATCCAATCTTGGGACAGTCCCGGCGGAAACGAAGTTACTTCATGGCCGGATAATATTAGGAATAGCGCAAGCTATTTTATCCCCCTGTGTTCCAAATTCTATTTTGAGTCTTCAAAAAGAAGGGGCGAGTTTTATTCCGCACTTCTTTTTCCCGATGATGAACACATCCCACTGTTAATTATCACTCTTGATAGCGATGTAATTTCTATATTAGATTCGTTTCCTGACGTTCTTTTGAGAGAATCTCCACCGCTATTCGCATTGAATGATACGATAGATGAAACTCCTCTATTGGATGCAATTCATAATGCGATAAAAAGCAAGCTGGAGCTTGCCGAAGATACCTTGCCATGCACGGAAGCGAAAGTGGGCGCAGTATATGCAAACACAGAAATCGCTACTCCCTCCCCTTTGACAAGGGGATATAGGGAGGGGTTCCCCGCTCCTCGCCCTTCACCCCTGCCCTCTCCACCCCCTTCCCCTACACGCGCTCAGGCAGACAATGCGGCGCAACGTAGGTCTATGCGTGAACGTAAGCTTAAGCGTGAGCGTGATGAAGCAAAAAAGCGGGGCGAGATTGAGCAACGGTTTCCTGAGAAGACGAGTAACTATCGTGACATTATAGGTGCTCCATCTATAAGTATATTTTCTCGAATCCTTCATACAATCGTACTGTGTATTTTAGCAATTCTCTCGTTTCCATTCATTTTGCTATATTTCTTTGCCAAAGGAATTGTAGCACTGTTTTTAAGGGCGTTTTCTGAGACAATTCGTTTCCCGTCCCGGATTAAGTCTTTTTTTATGAAGACACGGAAACGTCATGGTATATTATCTGAAGATACGTGGAAATCTTTCTCTGATAGTGAAGATTTCTACGT
>JAFSOM010000642.1 GCA_017447005.1 Oscillibacter sp. | reverse complement strand
TCTCCCCCTCTGTCGCCTCACGGCGACATCCCCCCCCCGTTCCGGGGGGAGACAAAGACGCTTCAAGCGCTCAAGCGGAGGATTTTCCCGTTTTCCGACGCTGTCGCCCGCTTCCTGTGAAACTTTGCGCCCGTCCGCGCTAAAAAAACGCTTGCTATTTTCCGCCAACAGGACTACAATACTTCCGACGCCGTCCGCGAAACGCTTGCGGATAAGCGCATGAAGGACTGATGAAGGAAAGGAAGCGCAATTATGACAGACGACAAGAAGGAGAAATTCAACGCGCTGGGCAATAAAATCAAGGAACACGCCGCGAACGCCGCCGCGCAGGCCGCGGAAAACGCGACGGAGAGCGGAAAGCGCGGTCTCTTCGGATTCGGCAGTAAGCCCACGAACAACGCCGCGACGACGAACAACGCGCAAACGACGACAAGCGCAAAGCCGACGACCGCGACGGCAAGCGCAAAACCCACCGCGACGGCAAGCGTAAAACCCACCGCGACGGCAAGCGTAAAACCCACCGCGACGGCAAGCGTAAAGCCGACAACCTCCACGGCGAGCGTAAAGCCCACAACGGCGACGGCAAGCGTAAAGCCCACGACTACGACGACCGCGACGACAAGCGCAAAGCCCACCGCCGCGAAAGTCTCCACGCCCTTTACGGATGTCCCCGCCAGTTCGTATTACGCGGAGGCGGTCGCGTGGGCCGTACAGAAGAAAATTACCAGCGGCGTCACGGAAACGACGTTCAATCCGGGCGGCGCCTGTCACCGGGGCCACGCCGCTACGTTCCTTTGGCGTTCCAAGGGTTCCCCCGCCCCGAAAACCGCCAATAATCCCTTCTCCGACGTAACCGCCGAAAGCCCGTTCTATAAGGCGATTCTTTGGGCCACGGAAAACAAAATCATTGAGCCGAAAAGCGCCTCAGCCTTTGCGCCCACTGACCCCTGTACCCGCGGGGAAGTCCTCACGTATCTGCTCCGCGCCGAGGGCAAAGCCGGCGCCACCGAAGCCGACGCGGTCAAATGGGCCAACCTGAAACATCTGCTCGCCGGATTCGCCGGAAGCGTAAGCGTTCCCTGTACCCGCGCCGACATCGTGACGCTCCTGTACCGCGTCAAAACCAACTGATGTTTCCGGAGACGGCAAACGAAACGCCGTCTCCGCGCTTTTTATAGGGCGACAAAAACGCCGTCCTTGTTTTTTTGATAAACGCCGTCCCTGTTTTTTTTGATAAAGGAAACCGTTATGAAAGACGAACAACGCGCCGTTTCCGTAAAGCCGGAACGTTTTACCAACCGTCAACTGCTGGCCTTAATTGGGCCACTCCTGCTTGAACAGTTTTTAGCAATCGGCGTCGGGCTGGCCGATTCTCTCATGGTCTCCCACGTGGGCGACGCCGCGATTTCCGCCGTATCGCTCGTGGATTCCATCAGCAATCTGATGATTTACGCGTTCAGCGCAATGGCCGCCGGAGGCGCCGCCGTCGCCGGACAGTACATCGGACGCAGAGAGGCCGATAACGCCAATAACGCCGCGCAACACCTTGTGTTACTCCTCGGCGGCGTCTCCATCGCTATCACGCTGTTGCTCTACCTGTTTCAGCGCGTCGTGCTGACGACGCTTTTCGGACATGTCGAAGCGGACGTTATGGCGGCGACGAATACTTATTACCGTATTGTCATCGCCTCCATACCGGGTATCGCGCTCTATAACGGCGGCGCGGCGATTCTCCGCACTATCGAGCGTTCCGACATCTCGCTGTATGTCTCGCTCCTGATGAACGCGGTCAACGTCACGGGGAACGCAATCCTGATTTTCGGCTTGGGTATGGACGTATCCGGGGCCGCGATTCCGACGTTGATTTCCCGCACGCTGGCGGCCTGCGTGATTCTCTTTGTATTATGCAACCCGAAACTCCCGTTGCACCTGTCGAATATCCGTTCGTTCTCGTTCCGTCCGCGCCTTATGCGCAATATCCTTTACATCGGCATTCCGAGCGGCATTGAAAACGGGATGTTCCAGTTAGGGCGGCTGGTATTGTTCAGCCTGATTTCCACGTTTACCACGGCGGCGATAGTCGCCAACGCAATCGGAAACACGCTGGGCAACTTTCACCTGTTCGCGGGTCAGGCGGTCAACTTGGGCCTGACGCCCGTCGTCAGTCAGTGCGTCGGCGCGGGGGAGTACGACGAGGCCCGCTACTATATGCGCAAGCTGACGAAGGTCTGTTACGCGCTCCTGATTGTCATCAACCTGTTGATTCTGGCGGCGTTGCCGCTGATTATGCGCGTTTACGGGGTCTCGCCGGAAGCCGAACGCCTCGCCATTCGCGTGACTGTCCTGCACGGCGTTTCCTCCATGATTCTCTGGACGCCCTCGTTTTTGGTTCCGTCGTTTCTCCGCGCCGCCGGGGACGCCCGTTATACCATGATAGTGAGCATGTGTTCCATGTGGCTCTGTCGGGTATTGTTCGCCTACATTCTGGGAAAGTATCTGGGCTACGGCGTGGAAGGCGTATGGTTCGCGCACGCGATTCTGGACTGGTCAACGCGGAGTTTAATTTTCTTCCGGCGTTACCGTAGCGGCGTCTGGATGGAAAAGGCTATCCGCTGACGCGTGGTATGTGTAAAGTTTTCGTTGGCGCGCCGGATGAGGGCGAAAAGCGCAACTTGCCAACGATTGCTACACGCATACCTGACGCGTGCAGGCGGACATTCGCGCTTGCAATCGTGGCGGGAGTATGCTACACTGCGCTTACG
>JAFSOM010000641.1 GCA_017447005.1 Oscillibacter sp. | reverse complement strand
GTCCAGGCCCCCCCCCTTTGGGGGTGGGGGGCCCAACTGGGCGGGGTGGGGGCCGTTCTTCTCCCCCTCTGTCGCCTTGCGGAGAGATTCTCCCCCAAAGAGAGAGCCTTTCGGCGCGCATACGTTCCGGTTAAATGATTTTTGCGCAGTTCCTGAGCGCCCGCACGGATACGGATAGGAATCAGAAAGGATACCGCTATGGATTATCATGTCATCATTGAGCCTTCCGGCAGTGAGAAAATTGAGTTCGCCACCTCCGCCAACGACGGCGCTTCCAATGACAGCGCCGTGCAGGGGGACATTCAGAGTTTCCGCTTCAAAATGAACAGTCTGAACGACGACGCCCTTGAACGCGACCAGCACGCCCGGTGCGAAATGCGTCTCGAAGGCGAAATCAACGACCACACCCGGGAAAAAACCGGCAAGCTGGCCGACTGGGCCATGCGAGTCAAGAACCTCTACGCTACGGTGACGGTGGAGGTGATAGCCTTCAACGACAGCACGACGGGCACAACCCTGCGCAGTTACGTTTTTGACAAGATGTTCTGCGTGGACTACGAGGAAATCTACGCGGACAACGGCACGGAAAAGGGCAGCGATACGGGCCAGTTCAAGTTGTTTATGGCGCAGGGTCCGCACTATACCAAGAGAATTATTGTTTCCGTGTAAGCGGAAAGCGCGGCTGGAAAAGGAGCGTCCGTTTTGCATATCACTGGTTTTGAAAGCGCTTCCCTCTCTGACATACGCGTTGTCATGGAAAAAGACCGGCACAGCAGATGCTTCTTTACCGCGCTGGCGGAGCGGAAGGACATGGCCCGATACCGTGAAATGCTCGCAAGCGGGGAAAGCGTAAGCGTCAAGACGCGGGATGGCGCCGTCCTGATGAACGGGATAATTGAGCGCATAGAAACGGAAGAGGAACCGGAATGGCTCAAAGCGCGGGTCGTTCTTGTCTCCCGCACTATCCTGATGGACAGGGAAGCCAAGCGCCGCGTATTTCAAAACGCCGAACAGACGATAGAGGACATTGTCAGGGCGTTTCGTTGCGACGGATATGTCCTGAAGCCGTGCGGGGACTTTATGAGAACCCGCCCCGAGTGCGTTATCATCCAAAAGCAACGCACGGATTTTCAGTTTCTGACGGATTTGACGAACGCTTTCGGCGGCGGCCTGTGGATTGACCCGGATTTGAATCTCATCTCCGTGGGCCTGATGAGCGAACAGGTTTCCGCCGAGGCGTCGATACCGCCCGGTTTTCAGGAGACTTTGCGCGGGAAAACGAAATTCCGCTATGAAAACGGCCTCAAAAGCGTTGAGTTCATCACCGTGCGCAGAATGAGACCGGGCAGGGAGATTTTCATTGATTACGAAAAGTACCGTATCATGAAAGTGGAAATCTGGGAGACGCTGGAAAATCTCTATTACCGCTGTCAGGCGGTCAGCGGGGCGATACCGGCGGGCGAGCTTCCCGTCGGCGGCCTTGTCACCCTGCGTGCGGAAGTGACGGATAACAAAGACAGCCGGAACCTTGGCAGAATTCAGGTGCGCTTTCTCTGCGAAAAGGAGAACGGATACATTGAGGATATGTGCGGGGAGCCGTCGAAACGCTACTGGATGGATTATTTGTCGCCGTATACGGGCAAGGACGGCGGCGGCGTGGTCATGCTTCCGGACGTGGGAGACGAAGTGGCGGTGCAGATAGAGAACCGCTTCCCGCTGGTCGTGGGAAGCAGACGAAACCGGGAAATCCGGGAGGACTGCCGGAACCCGGACCATAAAAACATCTGTATCCACCGGGCGTCCCAGTTGGAATGGGCGGACGATACGATAACGGTACGCAACGGCGACGACGTGAAAATCGTCATTACAAAGGACGCCGTGGAGGTTCGCCGCACGGAGCGTTCCCGTGTCCTGATGAAGGACGACGAAATTACGGCGCGCAACGGAGAGACGGAAATCCGCATGGAAAAGGATAAGGTGGAAATCAGACATCCGAAAGGCGCCGCGCAGATTTCCAACGACGGCTTTTTCGCTTCCCACTCCGGAAAGGCGGAAATCAGCGCCCCTTCCGAAGCGAAACTCTTTTCCGCGGGCGGCGGAATCAAGGCCGACGCCACGGGAACGACCCTGTACGGAAGCATGATTGACCTGAAAAGCGCGGCGACAGTCAGCTAGGCGTGGAGAGAGGATATGGGCGAGGATAGAAATTTATTTGACGGTGACAAGGAACGCTCGCGGGAACTGCTGTTTCGTCTTATTGACGACAGCGGCGCGGACAGCGCGGAAAAAGAGCTTTTGAAAAGCCTGATGGGGAATCTGCTGGAATATCAGCGCGGCAAATTTCAAAGCCTTCTCTCCCGCTATGAGGAGGCGGCCCGCAGGCCTGACGCGCCCGTTATCGTGACCGGGCTGGCGAAAAGGAACGGCGCCCCGGACAAGCGATTGTCCGTCCTTCCCGCCGCGCCAAACGGCGCGTTCGCCGTCTGCGATTATGAGGAGTTCGTCGAGCGCGTCTCCTTTTTTCAGGACATTGAGCGCTCCGAAAGACGCTATGAGGGAAGCGTCGGAGGCCGGAAGTTCTTCTACCGCCTGAGACGGGACGATTCCTTCCTGCGATATGAACGGCGTTTGCGGCGTCTGGCGAATCACTACGGCATCAGAAACTTTGTCATCTACGCGCCCCTGTTCCGCCGCTACGCGCTCCTGGAGGCCGTCGAACGACCGGACGGCGCGGAGTGGAAGAACGTCAATTACCGCTTGAAGGAAAACGGCCTGCAAGACAAGCTCATGCTTTGCGCGGAGTACGACCTGTTTACCAATATTTCCGAGCGGGAGAAATCCCCTTCAGTCCGGGAGACCCCCGGGAATCCGGGCGACGGACAGGTTTTGTGCTTTCATTTTCAAACCGACGGGCGGGAATACGTGGACTTGCGGGAATGGCCGGACTCCCTGCCGGAAAGCGGCGTGGAATTTGTGCGCGGGGACAGAGAGATTTGTATCCGGGTTTCCGGACAAAGCGCGCTGTTCCCCTACGCGCTGGCGTTTCGGAGCTACGTTTTCGCGGACTGCGGAGAGGCTTCCGACGGCCTGCGCTTTGAAAACCGCACGGGCGGACCCCGACCGGAGCGTATCCAGTCCGAGGCGGATATAGAAATGGCCCTCCGCGCTTTGCCCGCCTTTCCGGTTGAGGCGTTTTTCCCGGGAAAGAAACCGGAGAATCTGCGCCTGTGCCAGTACGAAAACGAATGGGCCTATCCGGGCGCCTTTTCCAGCCGGAGCCGCTACCCGGTTTATGTCCGCTTCCGAAACGACGCAAGTCCGTTTTCCTTTGACCGGGCTACGTTCGCGCTGTCCTGCCTGAACGCGTGGTACCCGGAATGTCTGTGGCTGGGTGGGTATGATGATTAATCCGTGGAAAGATTACTCCGAAACGACGGAATACAGAATCGCGCCGGACGGCATGGACGGCCCGCGCACGATAAGCCGCGTCAAAGCGCTGCCACTGAACGTTTACGGCGCGTATTACGACGCGTTTTTCCGTGACATTACGGCGGAACTGCGGCGGGCCCCGGAGGAGCGGCTGGAAAAGCGCATGGAAGAGCGGCTGGAAAGCCTGCGCGGAGAGCGAAGCGGGCTTGCCAATCTTATTTTCCATTATTTGTATACGGAGGACAGGAACAACGCCGTTACGCCCCTCTACGTCTACAAGATTTACTGCGAAAACCTGATAGCGCGTGACGGCGCGTTTGGAGAGAAAATCCGGGCGTCGTTTTGCGCCCTTTCGCCGGAGCGCAAGAATGTTGTCCTGTTTTATATGGTTCTGAAGTACGTATTCCGCCGTGAGGGGCGCTTTTTCGCGGACGCTCTGCGGGAATTGTTCCGCCATGTCCGCCTGATTCCGACGCGGGAGAAATTGATTTTCTGGACCTCGGAAACGGACAGTCCGGAAAACCGGGCCGCGCTGAACCTCTGCAAGGCGCTCTTTCTCGACCTTGGAGAAATTGTGGATTCCTACTGGGGCGCGCCAGTCGGGGTAGTCGGCGAAGCGATGCGGATAGGCGACGTGCAGGCGGTGTATCCGCTGGAGGATTGACGATGGGCAAGGAACTCGGCATTGATTTTGGAACGACCACGACGGAAGTCAGTTACATTGATAAGAAAGGGCGTTCCCGCTCCATGCGCTTGCAGGGGGGAAGGGCGGTTATCCCGACCGTCCTGTACTTTAACTCGGAGGACGATTACATTATCGGCCAAAGCGCGGCGGTCAAAGGCGCGGAGAATCCGGAGGCCTGCGTGAGAAACTTTAAACTTGATCTCACGAACTCCACGAAAAAATACCGCGTAAAGGCGGAAAACGGAGACAAGTTTTCCATTAAGCCAATTCAGGCCGCCCAATTTTTCCTGAATCAGCTTATCCAGATTGTACAGCCCAAACTGCTCAGGGAGTTCGGGGAGACGGGCGGGACGATTGACAGGGCCGTTATTACCGTTCCCGCGCAGTTTGACCCCATGGAAAAGGCGGCGGTCAAGGACGCCATTGAAAAGGCGGCCAAACAGGCCGGATTTTCTCAAATCAAAGTGGCCGCGGAACCCACCGCCGCCGCCGTGGCCTATCAGGAGGAAAACGGCGAGGACGGGAAAACCATTCTGGTTTATGACTTTGGCGGGGGAACGTTCGATGTGTCCGTCATCAGGCGGAAGGACGACCTCTACAGGGAACTGGAAACGGACGGGGACAAGCGTCTCGGCGGCAACCGCCTGACGGAGAAAATCGCGGCGGTTCTGTGGGAAAAGTGTCTGCGAGAGACGGACAAGGACTACCCCTTTGACGCCGAGGAAGCGGAAGGATATTCCGCGGAGGACGCGGAGGAGTACGGACTCTCTCGCGCCCGCTTTATGCTGAACCGAACGGAAATTTTCCGCGCCGCAGAGGATATGAAGCTCGATTTCACGGAAAGCGAAGTCTCTTCCCAGACGGTCAATTTCTTCACGGACGACGAAAGCGACCCGCGCATGATGGAACTGCATATGGATGAGGCGGAATTTTACCGGATTGTAAAGGCCGACGTTAAGAAAACCGTAGACTTGACGCGGAGAGTTCTGGAGGAAATGAAGCGGCGCGGAGACGCGGACGCCGTGGACGAGGTGGTGCTGGCGGGCGGCAGTTCGCAAATTCGGCTGATTCAGGACCTGCTGAAAGAGTACGACGATTTGAGGAACCTTGTCACCGCCTCGGCGGACGCGTCCACGCTGATTGCCAGAGGCGCCGCGCTGTTGGCCTCAAAGGAGTTGAAAACCGAGGAAAAGACGCGCTTTGAAATCGGCACGCGCATCGTAAAGGGCAAAAGCCTCAACGCCTTTGAGCCGTTGATTCCCGTGGGACAGAGCTTGCCGTGCTCCGGCTCCCGCCTCTACTATCCCGCCCGGGAGGGCCAGCGGGAGATTGCCATAGAATATTACGAGAAGGACGTTAAGAACTACCCGGACGCAAAGCGCATTGACGACGAGGGCATTAATCTGGTGGACGAGCTGACGGTATCCGGACTTCCCGATGTCCCCAATCTTGCGGTAAGGGTGACGTTTCGCATTGACGCGGACGGAACGCCGAGCATAGAGGCCGAGGTTGTCGACAAGGAGGAAACCGTCGTGGGGTCCGGTCAGCTCCTGATTAACAGAAAGGGTAATTTGTATTGATGGACGCTGAAATTTTATTAAGCCGCCTGTCGGAGAAATACGCAAGCCCGCTCCCCCCGCTCGACGCGCTGGAGCGGCGTTACGGCGCAGTCCGCCCGAACCTTGCCGACAAGGGGGCCGTGTACCCGCCTGACAGAAGGAAAGCCGAAAGTTTATTCAGCCGCCTGTCGGAGAAATATGGAAGCCCGCTTTCCGCGCTGGAGCGGCGTTACGGCGCAATCCGCCCGGACGTTACGTCCGCCCCTGAAAACTGGACGGACGAGCGGGCGCCGGAGGACGCGCTTGTGTTCACGGACAACCCCCGCGAAAATGAGGAGACGCTCACGCGCATTATGCGGGGATACGAACGCATGGTGGAGGGGATTCTTTCCGTAGCCGGAGGACACCGCGAACCTTATGAAACGCTGTTGCGCAATTACGCCGACAAGGTGCGCAAGCTCTCCCGGCATTGCAAGGACGGGGAAAAAATGGCGGGCGAGTTTCCTAAAATTCTCAGGCAGACGCTCTTGAAGCTGTGGCTCCTTAACGAGAGGGACAGCCCCGTCAAAGCCTGTCTCAGGGAATATTTCAGGGACTGCGGAATCAGGAGTCAAGAGTATCGGGCGGGGCGGCGCCTGTCCGACGACGACCTGACTTATCTGGATACGCAAACGACGCAGGCCTTTATTAAGACGACGCGCCAGAAGGAGAAGAATTATGAGGTCATTCAGATGATACGGCCCATTCTTTTCATCGGCTATCAGGAGGAGGACGAGGACATGCAGGACGCGTGCGTGGAGGGAATTTGCAGTTATTATGTCTGCGAGCGCTGAATGGGGGCCTTGTGATGGAATGGCGTTTCTTCTGGGGAAAGCAAGTGACGCGAAGATATGACGAGGAGGACTTGGAGGAGCCTCAGATGGGACATGGCATAGACGACAATCACAGGATAGGCAATTATCAATATCGTCAGTTTTCCGAAGAAAAGCGGAAACGGACGGGCGGAAGCGATTCCGACGAAGCGCGGGAACTGCGCGTTTGGGCGGAGACGCTGTCCGAAGAGAACGGTAAGCTGCTCACAGAGAATAGAGCGCTTTCTTCCGAGGCGGAAGCCCTGCGCGCTCAGGTGGAGGAGCTGTCCATAAAGAATAGAGCGCTTTCTTCCGAGGCGGAATACCTGCGCGCTCAGGTGAAAAGCCTGCGCGCTCAGGTGAAAAGCCTGCAAAAGACTGAGGCCCCGGAAGCTCCGTCAAAAGACGGGCGGGCGGCGTCCCTGCGAACCGATAAGCCGAACCCCGCGCAAGGGGAATTTGTCCCGAAGGAAGGCCCGAAAGCGTCCGATGTCCTCTTTCATGAAAACGCGGGGAGCTGTGATTACGAGCGGCGCCTGCGGAAATTTGAGGACGAGGCGGCAAAGCTGAAACGCAGCGCGGAAGGGCGTCTGTCGGCGAACGGCGGCGAGAAAGCCTCTTTCCTGAATCTGATAGACAAGTGCGCCCGGGATTTCGCCGCCCTGCGGAAAAAAAGTCCGGACGCCGACGCGGGCGATTTGGCGGAGGAATCCGCGAAAATCCTCAAGAAAACGGTATGCAAGGCGCTGGCGAAACGCGAGTTAAAGTTCCGTATCGAAGAATATCTTGAAAACTGCGGCGTCAAGAAACTGGAATGGCGCGAGGGGAAGAAGCTCAACGACAACGAGTACGCGTATTTGGAAGAGCCTGTTTTCTATGACGACGTAACGACCCCCCGACAGGACGGCGTGATTACGAAAATTGAGCGGGAGAGTTATTATATCGCCTATGAGGAAGACGGGCGTATCCGCATGGCGCTGATACCGGGAACGTATCACATCGGAAAATACCGGGGCGCCGGGACGTATCCCAGAGCGTGAAAGGACGTGAGGCAGTGCGCAGAATTGGCATTGACTTTGGAACGTGCAACATCAAGGGCGCGGAAAAGAAGAAAAACGGAGCCTTTGCCCCGCTCAAACTGGGAAAGGTTGTGGACAAAAAGCATATTCCCAACGTGATATTGTACGAGGAAAAGGAGGAAAAAGAGGAGGGCGTCGGCTGTCTGCTTGGAAAGACGGCTCTGATTAAGGTCGCCGAGGAGAACGACAGAATCCGCTTTATCAAGCGACATCTTCAGGAAAAGGACTGGAAACGGGAACTGAGTTTCGGAAAAACCGTTGCGGTTCGTGACGTGACGCTGGACATTATGCGCTGTCTGTATCAGGCGATTCGAGAGACGAGCAAGGAAGATGACATTTCGACGGTCATTACCGTCCCGGTCAACTTCTCCCGGAGGCAGAGCCTGATTGTCAGACAGGCCGCCGAACAGGCTGGTTTCGCCGTAAATTCCGTCATTACCGAACCGTTCGCCGCGTTTTTCTTCCTCATGCAGGAGTATTTGGACGACGACGAGGAGCGACATGTCCTGATTTTCGACTTGGGCGGCGGAACAATGGACGCCTGCCTTGTCTCCGTCACGGACTCCAAGCAAGGCAGGCTCATTCAGA
This sequence comes from Oscillibacter sp., assembly GCA_017447005.1. Lineage (GTDB taxonomy): Bacteria > Bacillota > Clostridia > Oscillospirales > Oscillospiraceae > Oscillibacter. Next base: position 9,513 of record JAFSOM010000641.1, on the reverse strand, counting down.
CGCAGGCGGCGGCGGGAATCTCCTATGGCGGCAACAACGTGAACGAGGGGATTATCAACAAAATTCTCTCTGTGAAAGCCCCGGAAATCGTTCGTTCCATTCTCAAAGCGCCTCCTTCCCCGCAGATACGCCGCAGTAACTTCTATAAGCTGATGGAAGCCATTGACGATGCAAAGGAGGAGCTGTTCTCCGACGATGAGCGCGACTTGGAGGAAAGCGCCGAAGTTTCCGTTACGCCGATAGGCGATTCCGTGAAATTTATTCCCCTCTCCGGCGCCGAAGTGTACGCAATGTTGGACGAAGAGCGCTGGGAGAGCCGGATTGAAAAACTTCTGGACAGGCTTTTCGCGGACAGCGCGGATTTGGTTCCCGAAGATGTCACGGATATTTTCGTCATCGGCGGAACGTCCTCCATCCCGTATTTCCGGGAGAAAATCAGCGGGTATTTTCGCAAACGCCGGAGCGGGGATACGGACGCGCTGTACGAAAAAAATGAAGGGATAGACGCGGAAGAGCGGATTTATCATTCCGTAGCCCTCGGCGCGGCTATCTATCAGGACCTGCTCGGCGAAAACCGCTTTGTCATCAGAGACCGGATTCCCTTTGTCATTTACACCAAGGACGCGAAGGGCAGAGTTCGCACGCGCCTGACCGCGAACGACTGCTGGAAGGAATATTCCACGCCCTACGCCGCCCTGTCCGCGCTGGACGACGCGGAAAGCGTCAGCGTTTACCAGTCCCTGTACGCGGAAGAGGAGGAAAAGGAAGTTTATCTGGGGCGTTTCCGTCTCAGCGAGGAAACGAAACGGGACGCGTCCCTCTACCGCTTGGCCGTGGACCGGGACAGGGAAATCCGGATTGATTACGGCGCCGTTCCCACGGGTTCCGACGTCGGTACGGTTCCGATTGTGGGACACGATACGCTGAAGATTGAATTATGAGGAGTGAGGCGGACATGGCGAATTTGGAGAGCCTGCGGAAATACAACGCCTATCAGAAGGCGATTGGCGAAAAGTCGCGGACAAGCATGAAGGCCGGATGTGAGCAAATCCGCGAGTTGGTCGACATGGCTGACGACTTGCGGGATATGGTGGAGGCCCTTTGCCGGGACGGTGAGGAGCGCTTGGACGAAATCGACCGTCTGGAACGCGATAAGGGCGACCTGAGCCGGCAGTTGGAGGGCTTGACGGCCCAGCTTGCGGAGTACCGGGAGCAGGACGCGCTTTACTCCGATTTGAAGCTTAAGACCGCGAAGCTGTCCGGCCTTATCAGCGACAACGAGGACAAAGCGCTTGCGCTTGAAGAGGCGAAAGAGGCGCTTCAAAGCGAGCGGGAGGAGTTTGAAGCGGAAAAAGCGCGTCTGCTTTCCGAAAAGCGCAAGGCCGAAGAAGATGCGGAAGAGTATCAGAAGAAATGGACTGAGGCGGAGCGTGTCAGAGACGACGCCGTGAAAAAGCGGAAAGAGCTGGAGGACGCGAAGAAGAAACAGGAAGACCAACTGCTCGGCGAATATAACGACCTGCTCAAAAAATATAACGATGAGCAGGCGGATTTGTCGGACGAGCGCAAGGCCCATGCGGATACGAAAGAGCGGTTGCAGAAGTGCGAGGAACTCTGCGAATGGTACAAGAAATATGCAGCCGCCACGGACCGGAAGATTATCGACTATTTCGGACATGACAAAAAGGTGCCCTTGCGACTCCATTTCTACTCTTATCTGAACAAGCCCGCTATGTGGTCGCAACACAGGGAGCATTTCCCCGAATTCCAAGCGCCGGACAAGGGAGAGGAATCTCCGCGCCGCGCCGCTTTTGCGAACGAGAAGTCTCCCGCCGCGCAGGATGCGCAGAGCGCGGATACGGAGAACGTAGAAACGCAGAGCGCGGATACGGAGAGCGTAGAAACGCAGAGTGCGGATGCGGAGAGCGTAGAAATGGAGAGCGCGGATGTGGAGAGCGTAGAAACGGAGAGCGCGGATGTGGAGAGCGCGCAAGAGGATTCGTCGGCGGCGATTTCCAATCCGCCGACCGCAACGCGTGATTCTGTTTCCGCAAGCCGTGATTCGCTGTCCAACGAGGAAAATCATGATTCCTCCTATATCCCGGTCTCTAAGTCTCCGCGTACCTCACGTTCCGCAAAAAAGACGAAGAATTCGCAGGACTTGCCGCCCGTCCCTGAGACGGAATCGGACGACGCGAATCGCTGAGGATTGGCGCGAACATAAACGGTTCGAACGACTGCGCCGTCCAAAGCTCTCCCCTATGGGAAGGTCAGCGCGTAGCGCCGGGAGGGGCGGAAAAAATGCCCCTCTGTCACTGCGTGACTCTTCCCCATAGGGGGACAAAAACCCTGTCAAATCCCGTTCCCCCGCCCCTGAAAGGGGAGGGAGACAAGGGGGAGAGGTCTTAGCTTAACGCCTATGTCCATAGGGGGAGACATTTGGCGCTCATGCGTTCAGGTCAAATGATTTTTGCGCGGTTCTTAAAACTTTACGTATCACATTTCCGTCGGAAAGGAGCGGCATTTCTTTGCGGAATGCGAAAGACGAAGGATGAGAAAAGTACAGGTTGGCATTGATTTGGGCACCACGAACACGCTTGCGTGTTGCAGGGTGAGAGGCAAGCTGAAGCTGATAAAATTCAGCGGCAAGAATATGCTCCCGTCCGTGCTGTATGTAGAGCGGGAGCCGGACGGGTCCATTAAGGAAATCGTCGGCAAAGCCGCCGTCACCAAGGGACTGCGGGACCCGAAAAACTGTATCCGCTCCTCGAAAACCTATATAGGCCTGACGGGCGAGCGGAAGAAAACATGGCTCTGCCACGGAAGAATGTACACGCCGACCGATGTCGCGGTCAAGATTCTGGAGGAAGTGCACAAGAAAGTGCGGGAGGCCTACAGTCTGGAACCGGAGGACGTGGTACAGGCGGTCATTACCATACCGGCCTACTTCACCGGCGCCCAGTCCGACGAGACAAAGACCGCCGGGGAGAGAGCCGGCATGGAAGTTCTGCGCATTATCACGGAGCCTGTCGCGGCGGCGGTGTCCGCGGCGGAGGGGATAGAGGGCAAAATTTTCGTGGTGGACTTGGGCGGCGGCACCTTTGACGTGAGCGTGCTGGATATGGGCGAGAAGTACGCCACGCTGGAAATCAACGGCGAGCGGCGTCTGGGCGGGGACGATTTCGACGAGCGGCTTGTGCGCTATTTCGAGTCCTACATTCAGGACGAATTGGGCGTGAATCTGTCCTCTCAGGAGGCTTCCGGGCTGGATTATCAGAGCTATTACAGCATGATGGCCCGAATCAGAAACGAGGCGCGGGAGATTAAGGAGCAACTCAGCGAGGACGAGGAAGCCGAAGTTATCATTCCGGCGCTGGCCGAGTACCGCAACCGCTCGTATGACTTCTCCATCTCCGTCACCCGCTCGAAATTCGACGCGCTCTGTCAGGACCTGTTCCAGAGAATTATGCAGGTCATTGACGAGACGGTTCGGGGAAGCAAGAAATTCCGGAAAGAGGAAATCAAAAAGATTTTTCTGGTGGGCGGCAGTTGCTATATTCCCAAAGTGCAGAAAGGCGTGGAGGACTATTTCGGCTTTCCCGCCGATGCCACGCAGGACAGGGCCACGCAGGTCGCCATGGGCGCGGGGAAAATCGCCGACTCGTGGAACCGCTTTGCCGCCGACCAAAACTGGGTGGACCCCTTTGACGACAGACTGCGCGACATTATCTCTCATGACATGGGCATTGAAGTCTACGGAGAAAATCACAGGAAAGAGTTTTCGCCCCTTTTGCGCGAGGGCGAGGCCTATCCCTGCGAGCGCAGACAGCAATACCGCACCGCTTTTGACAACCAGACTTCCGTTGTGATTAAAGTCTACGAAAAGACGGACCGCAACGCGCCGGATGTCCTTGACGGCAACCGTGCGGGGTTCGACTTCTACGGCAGTTTCGTGCTGGACGGCATACCGCCCGCCCCGGCGGGCGCCACGCCCGTGGAGGTTACGTTCCATTATGACCACAGCAGAACCTTGCAGGTCACGGCCAGAGATACGAAGAGCAACCGCGAAAAGCAGTTTGAGGCGCACAAGGGGCAGGAAATAGAAGGCGCGGAGAAGGCGTCCGCCCCCGCCGCCACGGATTTTTATCTCTTGCTGGACATCTCCGGCAGTATGTACGGAAATCGCATGGACGAGGCGAAAAAGGCCTCCCGCAATCTGATTCAAACGTCGCTGGACCTGAGCAGACATCGGCTGGGCCTGATTACCTTTGAGACTTCCGCGAAACTGCGCTGCGAACTGACGCAGGACAAAAACCGCCTTTTGGAGGCCGTCAATCAGATGGAGGCGGGCGGAAGTACCAACATGAGCGACGCCCTTTCCATAGCGCAACAGGAATTCTCCCGTAGCGCCGGGAGAAAGGCGATTATTCTGATTACGGACGGAGACCCGGACAGATACGACGCCACAAGATTGGCCGCGCAGAGCGTCAAGGCGCAAAATATTGACATTGCGGCAATCGGCGTACAGGACGCGAAGCTCTCCTATCTGCGGGAACTGGCTTCCGCACGGAATCTCTGCTTCATGGTAAAGGACGCCTCGAAACTTTCGGAGACGTTCGGCGAGGCGGTAGAAAATCTGCTGCGTAAATGAACGGAGGCGCTTATGGCAAAGTATACGTTGAGCAATGAGCTGATTCAGGACAGCTTTGATTTGGAGGTAAAGCCCGATTTCCACTCGGTTCGGGAGTTTCGGGACTGGATTCAGGACAATCCGGACCGGGCCGGAATCGGCAATGACCTCAAGTCCATGCTCCTGAACGAAGTCCGGAAAGGCGGGGACGAAGAGGAAGAAAAACTGCTGAAAAACGCGACCCGGAAAATTCATCTGGAATGGATGGAGGCCAACTGCCTCATGGAGGGAGAGACGCCGCAGGAGGCGGATGACGACGCGCCCCGCCCCGTCCCGCCGCCGTCCCCGCCGCCGGAAAGCGCGCCTGTCGACTATCAGGCCGTGAAGGAGGCGTTCGAGGCCGGCGGATACCGGAATATGATTCCCTTGGGCGAGGATGATTTGGACTATACCGAATTCACCCTGCGCGACGGCGGCCTGATTACCCAGCACAGCGGCGTCATGATTTATGTGCAGAAGCCGAACCTTGAACTGGACGCCTCAAAAATCCTGATAGCCAGCGCGGAAGGGAACGCTATGCTTGCCATGGGCTATCTGGAAGCGGACGGAGGCGGCGCCTACAAGGTCGTGTTCGACGACAAGGAGCGGATTGAGTATGACGGATTCCGAGGAGCGCGTCAGGCGCGTCTGGTAGTGTTCGATACGCGGGGCGGAAGCTACAGTTGTCTGGCCGACATGAATTTTGTCGACTTTGCGGTCGAGGAAAACCGCCCCCTGTGCATTGACTTTGGCACCAGCAACACGACGGCAGGCTCTTACGGCATTTTGAACCCGGAAGCCGACGAAGCCGAACTGGTCAGATTTATCGACGTTACGGTGGAGCCGCCCAATACCGACGCCCTCCTGCTGCCTACTATCGTCTATGTGGACGACTGCTCCGACCCCCGCCATATCAAGTACCTGTTCGGATACGAGGCCCGGAAGAAAATCGAGAATGAGCGCTACGAGTCCAGAGCCTCCATGTATTTCGAGATTAAGCGATGGATGTCCTCCCCGGATGAGGCGGAGCCGGTTCGGGATGAGCGCAACAATCAGGCCTTCCCGCGCAGAAGGGAAATTATCAAAGCCTATATCGACTATATTATCGAATGCGCCGAGCAGTATTTTTCCACCCGCTTTCTGAAAATCCACATCTCCGCCCCCGTCAAGCTCAAGGGGCAGTTTATCCGCGTCTTTACCGAACTGTATCAGAATGAAAAGCGGATTATGCCCGCCGAAGACAGCATTGACGAAGGACTGGCTATCGTCTACGACCAGCTTGTCTCAATCGCGTATGCGCGGAACGACGCCGAGCCGGACGCCGACGGAACGCCCGGACAGGAGAAAAAGAGCATCTTAATTATGGACTGCGGCGGCGGCACGACGGATTTGGCCAGTTGCGAGTTTGCTTGTCAGGAGACGAAAGCGGGCAAGACGCTGGAACTGGACACCTGCTTTGCGAACGGAAATTCCAATTTCGGCGGCAATAACATCACGTATCGCATTATGCAGTTGCTGAAAATCAAGATTGCCGCCCGCTTGCAGGCGGAGGACTTCCCCGACGGCGGCGAAATTATCCGCCTGATTGACAAGTCGGAAAATGAAATTCTGGGCCTTGTGGAGAACGCCGCGAACGGAAAGGGCGCTTACGATTCCGACCGCGCAAACTCCGAGGTCTACAAAAAGTTTCTGGACGCCTACGAGCGGGCGGAGAAAATCATTCCCACCCGGTATCTGAAAAACGGGAAATTCAAGACCGCGAACCAAATCAAGCGCATTAAGCGCAACTTCTACTACCTCTGGCGGCGGGCGGAACAAATCAAAATTGATTTTTACCGCTCCGAACGCGTCATGATGGATTTCGACAAAAGCGACGCGGACGCCAGCTTTCCCATTGTCATCAGCAATGAGTACCTTTATACCGTGGACGCCGACGGGATTTTGAGCCGGAACGACCGGCCCTTTGGCAACGTCAGCATTACCATTAAGGAAATCAACCGCGTTATCTGCGGCGACATCTACGCTCTGCTGGTAGGGCTGTTTCAGGACGGCCGCCTTGGCCTCGGACGGAAGAAGATTGAGGATTTTGATTACTATAAGCTCTCCGGGCAGTCCTGCAAAATCTCGCTCTTCTCCGAACTGATTAAGGAGTATATCCCCGGAAGGAAACTTCGTCCCGCCGCGGTGAAAGGCGCCAATGAGAAGAGCCGGGAGCGGGAAACGTCCGAGGACTTGAAGCTGGACTGTATTCTGGGCTGTATCTATTACAACAAGGACCAGATGAGGCCGGAAATGGAGGTTCGCATTCGCGCCAGCAGGCCGGAGATTATCTATACCGTGAAAGTGAAAGGCCAGCATACGGGCGACAGAGTTTTGCTGGACTGCAACGCGCCGAACGTCATTCGCATGGCGGCGGCCCCGAAAAACACGCGGGAAGTTCCCCTGCTTGTGGTGGGGCGGGACGGAGTCGTGGAACGGGATTTTGTCGTCTCTCTCGTAAATTCCAGACAGCCCGCGGACGAATGGAGCGAGGAGGATATTGAGTACAAAATCCGCGACATTAGCGGCGTCCATGAAGAGACGGTCAGGAGGTTTATCAGGGACCTTCGTGAAAAGGTGGAGTCGGACAAGTCCGTAGAGGGGGAAAACATCATTGTGGCGGCGCCCGCCAAGGATGAATACGGCTTCTTTTTCATGCAGATTTTTACGCGGTACGCCGCGGACGGCAATCTGTATAAAGTTTTGCGTTGCGAATACGAAAACTTTGAGGACGCCTCCAAGACCTTTTTTGACGGCAGGAGATAACGCTACGGAAAGCGGGAAAGGGGCGCGCTCATGCGTCGAAGCGAGGTAATTTTTAGAAGAGGCGATATTCTCAGCAGGGAGATGCTGGAAGAGCTTTACCGTTATCCCCGCGAGGTTGCGGAAAGTTTCTTTTCGTCCTATACCGACGGAATCCTCTATGGCCTTTCATGGCGCGGGGACGGCGGCTATATCCAGCCGGGCGCGCTGAAATTTCAGGGGCGCATTTATTACCTGACGAACCCCTTGGACGCCGCGGAACGCCTCAAGGACCGCGTGCGGGACGGGGAAAAATACCGGCTGGTTTTCCGGCCCGAATACGATTCCGAACGGGCCGCGAAAGACGGGGGCGAAAATCCCCTGCGCGTATATTCGCTGACGCTGGACGCGTTCCATACCGAACGGTTCGAGCGGGAGCGGACGCGGATATTTTATTATATGTACGCGCAGTACGGGAAAAGGGACGGCTTCATTCCGCTGGACGACCCGCACGAAGTGTACGGTTTGTGCGCGGCGAACGACGGCTACGCGTTCGCCTTCTCCCCCGATTTCGTCAGACGAAAGCTCCTGCCGGAGATAGAGGATAAGGCCCGCAAACATCCCATGGACTTTCCGCTCATGCAGACGGCTTTTCAGGACGAACGGCTTTCGGTGCGTTTTATCAGGCAGTATCTGAAAGAATACCGTCTCCAGACAGGGCGGAGCGGCGAGATTTCCGATGAGCTGTTGTCGGATTCCGGGAAACTGCTGGACGAGCTTATGACGGCGATTAAATATCTCCGCTTTGCCGGAAGTTTCGCAGACCCCGAAAGCGCGCCGTCGTTGCGGAAAGACGCCGCGCCCAAACGCGAGGGGCGTATGCTGTAAGCGCGGGCGTTCCGCGCAAAATCGCGCCTTTAAAGCCCTCTCCCGCCTTGCAGGGGAGGGCTTTGGGCGGCGCAATTCCGAAAACGGCAAATCTTAACGCTCATGAGTATATCATGGCCTTTCCTGTGCCAGCACCTCCCTGAATCGCCTATGGCTTCAAGAACGCCCAGTATCGTGGCGATTTCCTTGCAGGCGTTGCCTTTGCCATTTACGACATAGAGTTTTTGGGCGGCGTCTTCTCACTGCTTTGCGTGCAGGTTGTCCATAGTGTACTGCCTCTTACTCTCAATCCAGCGGAAAAAGTCCCGCGCGCTCGCGCTAAATTGATAGGAAAGCGCCTTTGCGGCTTCCGGATTCCGCGTTCCGGAGGCTCTGACCTGATATAATCTGCCGGACATCCGCTTGCCGTAGCCTTCTTTCTGAAAAATATCCATAGCGGCCAGCATGACATTGACGATATTCTGGGCGCGATACTGACTGATTTTGGCGTCTTTGCGCAGACACTCTACAAGAAAGTCCCGTGACTTATACGTTCCGTCGCTGACGGAGACGTTCACCGCGGCGCGGAAGGCTTGGAGGATTTTTTTGGAAATCCGATTCCCCCTTACTTTTAAGAAAATGTCAACGCACAAAGCGGATGTTAAATTCCATTTCGTATTCAGCGCAAGTTCCCGGCTGTTGGTATAAAGCAAAAACTTGAACTTAGGGAAGGACATATCCCGCGCATAGTCCTTCTCCCAGATTAATTGTAAATCCACTTGGCGGACATTCAAGTTATGAAACACTAATTTCACGGCGTCAGGGTATGTCCGGTTCAACGTTTCCTGTTGCCGGGGCGGGATGGCAAAGTAGCCGTAACGGAACATGGGAATCGGGCGCATATGGAAAGGGGGATAGCCGCGGTTTTCGTAGTCTTTCTGGATGAGCAACATAGCGGTTTTGACTTTGTTAATCAAATCATCGTCGCTACTGTAGTCATTTTCAAAGATATAGGCGAAGCTCTCCGCGTCAATCAACATCTGGTTAGGCCGTCTGGCGTTGTTTTTTCCACTCCCGTAACGCATAGAGGTATATAGTTCTAAAATCTTCACCTCATGAATGGGAAATCCCGCCTTGGCGATGAATTGTCGAACGCACGCTGAACTGGCTTAACCATTCCCGCCGCTTGAGTAAAG
>JAFSOM010000640.1 GCA_017447005.1 Oscillibacter sp. | reverse complement strand
GTTTTCGCGCATTTCCTCCCCGGACATCGTGGTAATGACGCGCCCGTAGGGGATATTGATAATGAACGCTTGGGAATTGCTGAACGCGAGAATGTTTTTTGCGCCTTTCTCCTGCGCCTTTTCGACGGAATCGGCGAGCTTACCCATCAAATCGGGCGTAAGTTCGATTCCGCGTTCCTCAGCGCGTGCGAGCGCGTGCTTGGAGAAATTGACCGTTCGCCGGGTATCGGTATGCGTGTCAGTCTGCGCGACGGTTCGCGTAACGGTTCGCCGGGTGTCGGTTTGCGTGTCGGTCTGCGTAACGGTTCGCCGCATATCGGCTTGCGTCGCTGTCTGCGCGACGGCTTGCCGCATCATCTGCGCTACGTCGCTTTGCGTGACGGCTTGCGGTATGGCGCCCTGCGCGACGGTCTGCGGAAACGCCTGTACGCTCTCCTGCCGGATTTGGTCGCGGCGCGTGATTTGCTCTTGGAGCATGGAGCCGAACGCCTGCGCCGCTACGTCGGAAGTCGCGGACGGTTGTCCGGCGCGGACGGGTACGCTTTGCCCGACGCTTTGGAGTTTGTCAATCATCAGCCGTCCCCCTCTCTATGACGTTCGCGGGCCTTCACAGGTTCCCGATTTGCTGTATGGCGTCTTCCAGTACTTCTACGGGAATCGTCACGTTGCCGTTGCGGTCCATATTGCTGTCAATGGCGTTGAGAATCGCCGTGACGGTGTCGGCGGGCTTGCTGTCGGATTCCCCGAGGAGGCTTAACAGGTCGCTGGTCGTGGAGTTTCCGCCCGTGGGATTGAGGATATTTTCAATGGAATCGGCGCGGCTGTCGTCATCGGACGGCTTGAGCGCTTCCAGAAGGGCGTCTACGGTGTCGTCTTTCGCGCTTTCGATTTTGGCGAGGTCGCTGAGCGCGGCGCGGGCGGCGATGTCCATGGCGGAGGCGGCGTTCTGCTGTTCGTTCCAGCTTTCGGCGTTCCGGATAGCCTGCGCGTTTTCCTGTTGCGCTTCGTCCGACGGCAACTGCCCGACGGCGAGCACGTCCGAGAGCCAGTAACTTTTGTCGCCCATGAAAATGACGGGGGAGCCGTTGAGCGTACCCGTGCCCGTGACGGTACCGGTAATCTGACTGACGTTCGTTCCGCTTCCCTGCGCGACGATGACTTCCTTACCCACGAGCGAGGCGGCGTAGGAAAGGTTCGTCGTGTCCGTAATCAGACTGCTGATATTGGAAATCGCCTGTACGACGGACATTTGCACCATCTGGTTCATCATGTCGCTGATGTCGGCCTGATTGTCAATGGTCTGATTCTGGAAGGTGGCGACCATCAACTGAAGGAAGTCCTCCATTTGCAGGTCTTTTCCGGCCTTTGTATTCGTGGTGTGTTTGGCGGTGGGGGTGGTCAGTTCCAGACCTGTGGTAACAATGCCGTTGAGGTCGGTAATGTAACTGCTCATTGCGGGGTACAACTCCTTTCGGGATAAAGTGCGCGTCAGCGGATGTTCGTCCGGCGTCGGAATGCGTCGGCGGATGTTCGTCCGTGACGGGTTCGGGACATGTCAGCGGGTTTCGGGACGCGTCAGAGGTTCAGCCCGACTAAGCCAAGACGCAACTGCTGAATAAAGTCGATGTCCTCATGTTCGCCGCGCCGGTTCTCGTCGCGCTTTTGCTGATTCTGCTGACGGTTTTGCTGATTCTGTCCGTTGTCCTCGTTGGGATTGATAAAGATATAGGGCTGGGGGGCCGTCTCGACGGTCTCTACCTTGACCTGCGGGCGCGTCTGCGACGCCAACAACTGCTGTAATCCTCCGGTATTGCGTTCGAGCAATTCGGCGGCGCGGGTGGTCGTGGCGCTTAACTGCACATGCAAGGCGCCGTCGGTCATCTGGACAAGCGAGACGGTGATTTTACCGAGTTCGGGCGGGGAGAGCGTCAGTTCCACGTAACTGTTGCCTTCGGCGTCGGTAAGAAACTCCTCAATGCGTCCGCGCAACTGCTCCATGCCGTCGGGGGCTTCCAGTTCGACGGGCGTCTCCTGTACGGACGCCACTTTCACGGGTTCGGCTTGGATGTAACCGAAAACGGGCGTCTCGACTTCCACGTTTTCCACGACAACCGTCTCTTCGGTCTCCTCGGCCTGCTCCTGTACAACGGGCGTATCGGCGATTTCCGTGACCTGCGTCTCGACGCGCTCCACGACTTCGCGGAACGTCTCCTCGGGGGCCTCTAGGATGGTCTCCTCAACCTGCGCCTGTACCTGCTCCGGCGCGATGTCCACGGTCAGCATGGGACGCATGTCCGCGACGAACTCCGGCGTGATTTCCACGTCCAGCGTATTTTCTTCGGGCGTGACGTTGAAGGGTATCATCTGCAACCATGACTGCATCATCATGGCGGCGGCGATTGCGTACTGTTCGGCGGGGGCGTCGGCGGACTGCGCGGCGTCGGGGGCGTCGGACTTCTTCACGCCGGATGTCTGGGCGGGTTTGGCGTCGCGGGCGTTGGTATCCTGTCCGCGCACGTCCTGCTGTTTCTGCTTGACCATGCTTCCGAAGTCGGAACTGTCGCCGGACTTCCCGCCGCTCTGCGTGACGGCCCGCCCGGACGGTTTCGCCGTCAGAAACTGGTCTAAGACTGCGGTTCTCATTTCCACGGGGATATGTCACCTCCTGTTAGATTTCGCGGGGGCTTGCGTGCTCCATGGCCTCACCTCCTTTAATGGTTGCACCCCCTCTCCCTGTCCCCTCCCCTTTCAGGGGCGGGGGAACGCGGAATAGGGCAAGTTTGCTCCCCCCTCTGTCGCCTGACGGCGACATCTCCCCCCGTTCCGGGGGGCGACTTTTGGCGCAACCCCGCGAGGTTTCAAAGATTGCGCTGTCAGTCTTGGCCTTCCCCCGTTTACGGGGGAAGGTGGCGCGCAGCGCCGGATGAGGGCAAGTTTTATACAGCGTGGAATAGGGGCAAGTTTGATTTTACCCGGCGATGAC
>JAFSOM010000639.1 GCA_017447005.1 Oscillibacter sp. | reverse complement strand
GTTTGAGTATACCACACCTCCGTTGGTTTTGTCGACCGTTTTTTTCGGAAATAGTATGAACACGAAAATTCACGCCATTGCGGACGGTTCGGGAAACCCTGTGGTCTTTTTACTCTCTCCCGGAAATGACCATGATTCCATCCATGCGGTTGAACTGATGAAGATGACAGATATAACGGGAGCCAATACGCTGGGCGACAAGGCTTAGGGCGCAAAAGAAATTATCGCGTATATCAAGGGACATGGGGCGACTGTTGTAATTCCTCCTAAAAGCAACGCAAAGGAACCGTGGGACGCGGATTATTATCTCTATAAAGAGCGCCATCTTGTGGAACGCTTCTTTCAGAGGGTGAAACGGTTACGCTATTTGCCATACGTCGCCTCAATCCTACGCGCCCCCGCGCCGTTATCCGGTATGCGGGGGCGTTTTCGTTGACCGTCAGCGCGGAAAAGCGTTACGCGGCGCGCCTCCGTTGACCGCAAGCGTGGGAAAGCGTCGGGCCTGTCAGCGCAGGAAACGGCGAATCAGCTTTTTTCCCGTCGCCGTATAGGGACGGTAGCGCATATCCAAGTCAATCCGCGTACTTTTATCCGTAACGCTTTTATAGTGGCTGAAAGCGTCGAATCCGGTTTTGCCGTGGTATGCGCCTATACCGCTTTCTCCCACGCCGCCGAATCCCATATAACTGCTTGCCAGATGAATTACCGTATCGTTGACGCACCCGCCGCCGAAGGCGCAACGCGTCGTAAGAAACCGCGCCGTTTTGCGGTCTTGCGTAAACGCGTACAGCGCCAGCGGCCTCGGACGGCTGTTGATGAACGCCGCCGCTTCCTCCGCGTTTTCGACGGTCAGCACGGGCAGTATCGGCCCAAAAATTTCCTCCTTCATCACCGCGTCGTCCGGCGTCACGTTGTCCATGAGCGTGGGCGCGATTTGCAGGGAATCCGGATTCGTCGCACCGCCGTAGACGGTTTTCGCGGGGTCTATCAGACGCGTAAGGCGCGCAAAATGCTTTTCGTTGATAATCTTCCCGTACTCGGGATTTTCAAAGGGCGTGTCGCCGATTTGCCGCCGGATTTCCTGAATTATCCGCCGGACAAGCTCCTCCTTTACCGTCCGGTCGCACAGGATATAGTCCGGGGCCACACAGGTTTGACCGCAATTAAGAAATTTTCCGAATACAATGCGCCGCGCCGCAAGGCCTAATTTCGCGGTCTCATCCACAAAACACGGCGATTTTCCGCCGAGTTCCAGCGTGACGGGCGTCAGATGTTCCGCCGCGTGACGCAACACGTCTTTTCCCACCGCTTGCGAACCCGTGAAAAAGATATAGTCAAAGTTTTGCTCCAACAGCGACTGATTTTCCGCCCGGCCTCCCGTCACGACGGCGCATAATTCCGGCGGCAGGCCCTCGCGCAACATCTCTTGCAATACGCCGCTGACCGCCGGGGAGTACGCGCTGGGTTTGAGTATCGCCGTATTGCCCGCTGCGAGCGCGTCGATGAGCGGGTCAATCGAGAGCAGATACGGATAGTTCCACGGGCTGAGAATGAGCGTGACGCCGTAGGGCATGGGACGCAGGAAGCTGTGCGCGGGGAAATTCGTCAGCGGCGTGGGGACTGCGCGGTCTTTTGTCCAGCGCGGGAGACGTTTCCGCACAAAGGACAATTCGCTCATGGCAAGTCCCGTCTCCGTCATAAACGCCTCCGTCTCGCACTTGCCCAAATCGGCGCGTAACGCCTCCTGCACGCGTTCCCGGTAACGTTCCATCGCGTTTTGCAAAGCCGCCAGCGTCCGCAGACGCGCTTTCAACGGCAATGTGGCGCCCGTCCGAAAATAGGCCCGCTGACGTTCGACGATTGCCCGTATTTCCGCGTTTTCCATGGTAATTCCTCCGTTTCTTTCGCCGTCCGGGAGAAGTTCCGACGGCGTTCAAAGCCATTTTCGGTGTCTGAAAAAGAGCAGGCTCAAGACCACTATCGCCACGCTGACGCCAATCACGACGGGATAGCCGAACGGCGATTCCAGTTCCGGCATATACCGGAAGTTCATCCCGTACCAGCCCACGATGAGCGTCAGAGGCATAAAGACCGTTGTCACCACGGTGAGCAGGGTAACGGTACGGTTTTGCCGGGCCTCCAACTGCGCGTGATACAAGTCCCGTACTTGCATGGTATACTCCCGCAGGGACGCCGCCGTATCGTGAAGCCGTTGCATACGGTTGAGGAACATCCGGAAATAACGCACGTGACTTTCCTGAAAGAAGCCGTTTTCGTTTTCCTCCAGTTCCTGTCCCAAGTCGATGAGCTGGTCATAGTGAATGGCCAGTTCCCGGAGATTGCCGCGAATCTCGTTGACGCGCACCTGTACGGACGCCGCCCTGTCTTGGAGTATATCCTCCTCCATGCGGTCAAGCTCCGTCTCGTAGCGTTCCAGCATGGGCATATCCCCTTGGACGATAAATTCCAGAAAATCATAGAGAAACCGTTCCAGACACGGCATCCGCCAGCGGCGCGTATGGGCGATAGTCTCCACGATACGGGCCGCCTCGCCGTCGCGGTCGATGAATACGATACCTTTTTCGTCCAGCGCGAAGGCGAAACCGGATTCCTTTTCGCCCAGATTTTCCCGGTCGGGAATCAGAAACTTTCCCGTCAGGGAATCGTAGTTGACCTCAGCTTTCGTATTGTGGATGTCCTGAATATCGAGTTCCAAATCAATGCCCATGTCGAAACTGTCCCGGCGCCGTTGCCATTCGTCCGGCGTCAGCACCGCCACGTACTGGTTTACCGCTCCATGCGTGTCCGTCTCGGCGCACGCTTCCAGCGTCTCCCGGATTAGATAAAACATCCCCTCGCCTCCTGTTACGACTCTTTCTCTGACCTGCTTTGCCCTGTCCGCTGTCCCCGCACGGACTTTCCGCATATGATTATAACAGAGCGCGGGGACATTCGCAAGCCCCGCACGGATTCCCGCGAAACAGCGGTATATGTAAAGAGTTTCTTGGCAAGTTGCGTCTTTCGCCCTCATCCGGCGTTGCGCGCCACCTTCCCCCGTAGACGGGGGAAGGGTAAAACTATACCGTAATCTTTGAATCCGTGCGAAATTACAAAGTTTTCGTAATGATTCGGCGTTGTTGTTAAGATTTGACTGTCAAGTCTGTCCTTCCCCCGGAACGGGGGAAGGTGGCGCGCAGCGCCAGATGAGGGCGAATTTCATGCGACTTTTTTACTTGCCAATGAAAACTTTACGTATACCGCGCCGCCGCTTTTTCCAAAATATTCCGCTCGCCTATTGAAAAATCGCGGGAAACCGGATATAATCAGGCGGTAACGCGGCGGCTTTTCGCGTCAAAGCGGCGTTGCGATTGCGATAGAAACGGATTATCGCCTATTTATCATACATTCAAGGGAGGAAAAGACATGAAAACTCAATGGCGCGTGATGTTTTTTGCGTGCTGTCTGGCGATTCTGCTGTTACCGGTTACGGCGATGTCCGCCGGACTGCCGGAGGACGCCGAAAACGGTTTGGCGGCGCTTCCGGCGCAAGTCCCGAATCAAACGGAAGAGAGCGACTACGAGAACGCCGCCGATTACCGGGCGTATGGCGACAGCGAATTTTTTTGCGACTATGAGGACGAGGACAAGCTGTATGTCTTGGACAAATCCAACGGCGATACGCGCCTTGTGGCGGACGAACACATTATTTTACTGCTGGGGCGCCGGAACAGTCTTTACGCGTTCGCCTATCGGGAAGGCTCCACCTGTCTGCTCCGGGTGAATCCCGCCGACCTGACTGTTGAAGAGTACGAGACGCTCCCCGGCGTCGTGATGTCCGCGGCGCGGCGCGGCGATACCGTCTATTTCGCAACGGATGAGGGGATTCTGTCGCTCAATCTGGACACTCACGCAAAGTCCCTCTTTCTCGCGGCGAACGACGTCGCAACGCTGTATTTCAGCGACTTCGACACCTTGAAGTTTTACACGAAAAACGGGCTTGCGAACGCTTACTCTTTCGCCGAAAACGCGCTCATCCCGGGAGATAACGCCGACGAACAGGCGACGCTTTTAGACGGCGGCTATGTCCCGCGACTGGAAGCTCCCGCGAAAGACAATCCCTATTATACCACGCTGAACGTATTCCATCAGTCCGGATTCGGCATGGTGACGAATAACGGAAACTGCACCTGTTACGCGTTCGGGCGTTCCTATGAAAACCTCGGCGTCGAGCCGAAACTGTCGCACCGTAACGCCGGGTTATGGTACGGGGACAATCAAAACAGCAACGCCTATCCCTATAGCGCGAATGTGTCCAATCCGGCGTTAGGGGCCGTTGTCGTTTGGAGTAAGAGCGGCGCGGCGGGACATGTGGCCGTCGTGGAAAAGATTGACGGCAATACGGTCACGACATCCGAATCCGGCTGGAAGAGTTTCTACTTCAAGATACGCGCACGGGACGCGACGAACAGCAACCTCAGCGGCGGCTCCGCGTATACGTTCCTTGGCTATATCTACGTCTGCGGCGCGCCGCCGTATCACGTTCCGGGATATTATCAGGTTACGGCGTCGTCGCTGCGTATGCGCAGCGGCGCGGGGACGACGTATCAGCAGACGGGTTCCATACCGAACGGCGCGAAACTGAACGTCACGAAAAAAACGGCGTCCGGAAAATATACTTGGGGCTACGTCTCCTATAACGGCGCGGAAGGCTGGGTCGCGCTGAATTACTGCGAGCGTATCGGCGAGACGGTCGACGAATATTATCTCAACGTCAGCGGGTATCTTGACGGGAAAATGAGCGATAGCTTCGGCGGCTACGGCACGGCGGACGTTTACGCGAACGGCAATCTTGTCGCCGACGATATTTCCGCTTACTCCGTCCGCTGGCCCGTGGGGACGACGTATGAAATCAGGGACATCAGGCCGAAAGACGGCTATTCCTATAACGGAATGCGGTCCGGCGCCCGGAGCGGAACGGTCGGAAACAATACGGTTGAACTGCGCTTTGACTTCTCCGCGATTCCAGCCGGAAATATGACGCCGGAGGCGGAAACCACGTTCCAAGGCAACACGTATCGGCTTTACTCCGACGCGGCGACATGGTACGAGGCGAAACGGTTCTGTGAGGAACAGGGCGGACATCTGCTCTCGATTGGAAGCGCGAAGGAAGCCAAGGCGGCGCGGACTTTCGCCGAAAAGCGTCAGGTGTGGACGGGAGGAACCGACGCCGACAGCGAAGGGAATTGGCGCTGGGTCTCCGGGGAAACGTTCTCATATGATAATTGGGCGTCCTATCAGCCGGATAACGACGCCGACAATGAGGCGGGATGTGAAAACTACCTCTATCTTGACAAAAACGGCGCATGGAACGATGGCGCCGGTTACGTCAAACTGCCGTTTATCTGCGAGATTGAGGCGCTCCCCATTCCGACGCTGACCGGAATTTCCATAGAAAGTCCGCCAAGCAAGACAGTCTATAAAATTGGCGATACGCTGGACATCAGCGGACTGCAAGTCAGGGCCTCGTACAGCGACGGGACAAGCGAACTTCTGAAAGACGAATTTTCCGTCAGCGGATTCGATTCCTCCACCGACGGAACCAAAACGGTTACGGTCGCCTATCAGGAGAAAACGGCCTCTTTCAGCGTTACCGTAAACCCCGCGACGCCCCCGGACGCGTTCACGGTGACGTTTGATTCCAACGGCGGAAGCGCCGTAAAGAATCAGACGGTACAGGACGGCGGGACGGCGCAAAAGCCGGACAATCCCTCCAAGACAGGCTACGTTTTCGACTGCTGGAAACTGGACGGCGAGGAATACGACTTTCACGCGTCGGTCATGCGCGACATTACGCTGGTCGCCAACTGGATTTCTCAAGAGGACGCCGATTCGCAGGTTTTGATTATCGGCGTAAGTCAAAACATTGACGCCAACGGGAATGTAAACGTTCAATCAAGCGTTCAGTGCCCGGACGTTTCCGCTACCGTCTTCTGCGCGGCCTACGGCGAAAACGGGCAAATGCTTTTGGCGCGTTCTTCCCCGGTCACGGAAACGCAAAATTATGAGTTCCAATTCCGCGACAGCCGTTTCTCCTATGCGAAAGTATTCGTTCTGGATAAGGACTTAACGCCTCTGTGCGAGGGAAAATATTCCTGACGGAGTTCCCGGATACGCTTTCTCTCCGGCGACAATGGCTTATCGTAAGTTCGCCGCCGGAGAGAAACAGTTCTTATCTTTCAGCGCGAACCGCTCATAAAAAAGGCGTCGCAATGTCTTTTTACGCCTTTTTTCAGCTTTTTCCGGCTATCAATGAATGACAGGGGAAATTATTGAAACTGCCTATTGACAAATTTATATGGCGTTGTTAAAATCGCATGTAATTGGATGTATTTTGACAAAAATTCAAGATGAAGGAACTCATCGGCGGTCTCGAAGAAGTCCGTCCGCGTCGGTTATGAAAGCGAAGAAGGGATGTTGAAAGATGGCGAGCCAAGCCGTAAGGGGAAAACTCAGCGGAATTAAGGGACAGTCGCTCAGGCGTCAAATGTTCGAGACGCTCGTTGATATTGTGTTCGTGATTGACGGTACCGGCTCTATGCAAAATCTGCTGGACGAGTTGAAGGAACGCGCCCTCTCGCTGTATTCGGAGATTATCGCGGGACTGGCGGGGAAAAATCGACGCGTAACCAAAATGCGCGCTAAGGTTTTGATTTTCCGGGATATTTACGTAGACGCCAACGCCTTTGAGGAGAGCGATTTCTATACGCTCCCCGACGAGGCGGAGGACTTCCGGCGCTTTGTCGAACACATCAAGGCGTCCGGCGGGGGCGACGAGCCGGAGAGCGGACTGGAGGCGCTTTACCGCGCTATCAAGATGAAATTCCAGAAAACTGAGGGCAGTTTCAAGGCCCGGCAAATCATTCTCATGATGACGGACGCTTCCGCCCACCGTCTGGACGACCCCCAGCGCGAAGGCGATGACCTCTACCCGCAGGATATGCCCACGACGCTTTCCGGTCTGCAAAACGTGTGGGAGGGCGACGACATGAACCGCGACGCCAAGCGTCTGCTTGTAATGACGCCGAACGCGTGGCCTTGGAACATCGTCTCCACATGGACGCAGGCGGAATATTACGCGGCCCCGGCGGGTTGCGGCATTTCCAAAGAAGGCCTTGACGCGGTGATTGCCTTTATCAGCGGAAGTATCTGAGCGGATGTAACCATATGATTCTTTGCGGTCGGAACGTAAAGCATTCCGCCGGACGCGTTTCCGCGCCCGGGTATGTGACGCTTCGACCGCTTTTCAGGACGGGCGCTCCGGACACGGAAAAACACGGCGGACGGGAAGTCAGTTGCACGTGACGGGCTTGGAAAGGATGGACGAAAGATGTATAAAAGTCTTCGCGTCTTGATTCGGTCTCAAACCATGCCGCCCGAGGACAACGCCGCCCATGGCGATAATTACGCGTTTGTGTTCGACGGGCTGGGCGGTACGGGCGGCGGTAAGCGCCTCAATGAGAAGGGCGAATCCGTTTCCGAGGCGAAAATCGCTTCCGGCGCGGCGGCGTCCGCTCTGGACGAATGGGCGCGGGAACATTGGCAACGCTGGCGCGACGCGTTCGCTTCCGCCGGGAATCCGGACGCGTTGACGGCTTCCGTCGTGCGGGAATTGGGCGCGGCCTTCAACCAAGGGCTTCGGGAGGCCGCCGGACAATGGAACGCGCAAAAACTGCCCACGACGGTCGCGGGGTGGCTGACGTTTCCGGCGGCGAATGGAAAAACGCTGGCAATCGCGGTTTGGGCCGGCGATTCGCGCTGTTACGCGCTGGACGCCGATTCGATGAGGCTGTATTTGGGGCAGAGTCAGGGCAGAGTCAAGGTAGAGTCGGGGCAGAGTCGGGTGATATCCAAGATCGAATCGTTGCGGCACTTCAGAAAGGCGAAT
>JAFSOM010000638.1 GCA_017447005.1 Oscillibacter sp. | reverse complement strand
TCTTGAAAGCGCTTTCAAGTCCCGGAAGTCCCCCCGGAAAGGGGGGATTTAGGGTGGGGCTTCATAAAATTAGTAACATTAGTCCCGACGCATGCCGGAACGGAGACCTATGGACGGCGTCCCCGCCGCGATTTTCAGCGCGTTTAAGGCGCCTCCGCCTCGTCGGACGCGTCGGAAAAGTTCCAGTCAATGTCAAGGATAATCGCGTTGTGGAACTCGATATACTCCGTTTTGAGCGTGTAGTCCTTCCGCCCGATACGGATTTCCTGTTCGTCCACCTTGCTGAGAAGCACGTCCCCGGCCTTGCTGTGGTGCCGCACAGTGAAATACAGGTTGACGTGTTGCGGGTCGGGAGACCATTCCCCGTCGGAGCCTAAGACGTAATACGGCCCTTGCTCTACGGACAGAATCTCGCCGTCCAGAATGTTTCCCGAGGCCATCAGTTGCGACGGGATATGCCGTTGGACGCTCTCATAGATGTCGCTGGCCACGCCTTCGGTCAGGACGCGGTAAGTCATGATAACGTCACGGTCCTGCGGGTCGCGGTCGGAAAAGGCCACCTTCCAGACCACAAAGACCGCCACCGCCGCAATCAGAATGACCGCGGCAATGTCCACGACGTTAAATTTCCCCAGTTTCGCCGCTTTTTCTTTCATTTGCTATGCCTCCATATGACAGTTTTTTCAAGAATCGCCGCCTATCGCGGCGGGCCTGCGTCCCCGCGACGCCGGACGCGCTTCCCGCGCCGGAAACTATGGACAAAAGGCGATTCCTATTGTATAATACTTTTCGGCATTTCACAAGTATTTTCTTTCCGCTCCGACGAATTTGCCGGAATCATACGGCGTTGGCGGGGCGGGGCGTTTCCGGAAAGGCGGCCTTTGCATGAAACAGATTGCCATTTTCCAGTCCGATTTGCGCGTCGGCGGGATTCAAAAAGCCCTTATCAACATTCTGCGGGAGATTGACTACGCCTCCTGTCAGGTGGACTTGTACCTCTACGACGAGGGCAGTTTTTTCGATATGCCCTCTCATGAGCGACTAAAAATCATCCGCTTACATCCGGGCCTTGCCGCCCTGAAACGGTTCGTGTACTTTGATTTGCTCTACGCGCTCTCCCGCGACATTACCGGAGGGAAGGAATACGATGTCGCCGTTGATTTCAACAGTTACCAGAACGAATGCGCGGTGGGCGCGTTGAAAACCCATGCGCGGAAAAAAATCATGTGGATTCACAACGACATGGAAATCAAACTCCGCAACGAGCCAAAATACCGCGTACTATGGCACTTCTTCAAGCGGAAACTGCGCTATTATGACGCGTTCGCGGCGGTTTCGCCCGGGATTATCGACGGTTTCCGCCGCGCTTCCGGCGTACAGGACAAGCCCATTACGCCTATCCCGAACCATATCGACACCGGGGAAATTTTCCGGAAAAAGGATTCGCCCGTTGATTTTCAGCCCGACCCGGACAAACTGAACTTGTGTTCCGTGGGGCGGATTTGTCATCAGAAAGGCTATGACCTGCTCATGGGCTATCTGGCGGAGGTCAAAAAGCGGCGTCAGGACTTCCATTTCTACCTGATTGGCGACGGCCCCGACCGCGCCGCCCTTGAACGGCAAATTCATTCCCTCGGCCTGCGGGAGTTCGTCACGCTTCTGGGCAACCGGAAAAACCCGTTCTGTTACATGGACAAAATGGACGGCTTCACGCTGACATCCCGCTACGAGGGACAAGGCATGGTGATTCGGGAGGCGCAAGCGCTTGGACTGCCGCTCTATATCTCCAAGAATCTGGAGGCGTACAATCCCGGCATTCGCGGATACGAGGACATGGTTGAGGCGCTGTCCGGAGCGGAAAAGCCCGCCGTAAAACGCTATGACGACTTATCCGGCTATAACGCGGCGATTTCCCGCGATTTGCGGGCGCTTCTGGAACTTTCCTGACGGAAGGCGGTAAACACAAATTATGGTTCACTCTGAAAATTCCCGGAACGGAATTTTAATCTGCGGGGCCTACGGCTTGGGCAACGCCGGAGACGAGGCGATTTTGAGCGCGATTTTACGGGAAGTGCGTACCGTCGCGCCGGACGCGGAAATCACGGTTCTGTCCCGCGACCCGGCGGAGACCGCCGCCCGGAATGATGTCAAGGCCCTGTATCTGTTCGACATTCCCGGTATGCGCCGGGTTTTGAAGCGTACCCGCCTGTATATCAACGGCGGCGGAAGTCTGATTCAGGACGCCACCAGCCGCCGGAGTCTGTGGTACTACCTCTACACGCTCTACGCCGCCAAACGTTGCGGCTGTAAGGTTCTCATGTACGGCTGCGGCATTGGCCCGGTACGGATACGCGGCGACCGCAATCTGACGCGCCGGATACTCAATCGTTGCGTGGACACTATCACCTTGCGGGAATCCGATTCCCTGCGGGAACTGGAAGCCCTGCGCGTGACGAAGCCGGAAATCATCCTGTCGGCTGACCCGGCCCTGACGTTATCGCCCGCGCCGGAAAGCGAAGTCGACGCCGTACTGGAACGCGCCGGAATCCCGCCCCGCGGACGGTATCTCTGTATGGCGTTGCGGAACTGGAAAGGCTACGACAAAAAAGCGGCGATATTCGGCGCGGCGGCGCGGTACGCGTGGGAGAAGTATGGCCTCACGCCCGTGTTTACGGCTATCGAAAAGCGTCAGGACCCGTCCGCGCACCGTCCGGCGGCGAAAGCCCTTGACGGCGTCCCGCATTACTTTCTCGACGACGCCGGGGATACGGGCACGATTATCGGCGCGTTGTCCCGTATGGAAGTCATCGTGTCGTTACGCCTCCACGCGTTGATTTTCGCCGCCGGACAAGGGATTCCGCTTGTCGGCGTCGTCTATGACCCGAAAGTGTCGGCGTTTCTGCGCTATCTCGGCGAGGATTTGTTCACGGACTTGGATACCCTGACGGAAACGGAGCTTTGCGCGTTATTGGACAAGGCCGTGTCCCGCGCCGGACATCCCGAAGCGCGACAGCGTACCGTGGAACATCTGCGCGTGATGGAGGGCCGCAATATGGACGCCGTGCGGCGGCTTTGGCAATCGTAAGGTACGCGTTTCCCTATGTGTAAAATACGCGTTTCCTTATGCGTAAAGTACGCGCTTTCTTTCGATTTTGAACGCAAAGAGAGCGCGAAATCATGAAAAACGGAGGAAAAACATGTCGACTTGGAGCGGAATCCGGAAACGTCTGGAACAGGAGCTGTTATGCGAAAAACTCCGGGGACGGGTACAGTATTTTTTGACGCATTACCACGCCGCGCCGGACGAATACGGGCGTTTTGCGGTTCGTCTGGACGGTAAGGAAATCGCGTTCGCCAATCCCTATAACGACCTTTATACGAACGACGCGGCGAACCGTATCAAGCGCGAACTGGGCGAGGCGCGGAACTGGTGGGAGCTTTACGAGACCGACAGGCCCCGTTATGACGAGATTTTCCGCCGCGCCGATATTGCCTGTATCGAGCAAAACGCCATGGAGATTTACCACATCACCGACGCGATACGGGA
>JAFSOM010000637.1 GCA_017447005.1 Oscillibacter sp. | reverse complement strand
CGCCGCCAGTCTCAAATCCGCGCTATACCCCATATTTATCCCCATCCTTTCTGCCGCTCAGTATACAATATTTATCATGTGCAGTCAAGTTGGATTACTATAGTGTCCGTCATAATCGCAACGCTCATTGTCGTTCCACCTCAATCCGTCCGTTTTTGTCCCCAAAAAAACAAGGTAACTGTTCCGGGACCTGTATGACTTCCTATCGTAGAGCCGATACTGTTGATTTCCGTCTTTCCCGCCAGATACGGAAAGCGTTCTTCAATCAGGACAGCCATGTCTTCCGCGTCCTCCAGACAGGCGGAGTGCGACAGATAACATTTGTCCGCGTAATCCGTCCCATTGTCGGCGTATCGCTCCATTTTATCGACCATCACGCCAATGACCCGCTTTTTGGAACGTATTTTTTCCCGGAGCGTCAGTTTTCCCTCCGCGCTGACGTTCAACAGCGGACAAATCCCCAGAAGCTGTCCGATTGTTCCCGCTGTTTTCGGTATGCGCCCGCCCCGGATGTAAAAAGACAAATCGGTAGAGAAAAACCAGTGATGGATGCGCAGTTTGTTTTCTTCCGTCCAGCGGTAGAGTTCCTCCAACTCCATGCCTTCGTCGCGCAAGTCCGCCAAACGGTTCATCAGCAGGCCGTACCCGGAGGAAGCCGCCAGCGAATCCGTCAGATAAATCTTGCGTCCGGGGTATCGCGCTTCCAAATTTTCTTTCGCTATACGAGCGGAATTTATCACGCCCGTGATACCCGATGAGAGGCAGAGATGAAGAATGTCTTTGCCCTCTTTCAGAAACGGCTCAAAGTAGGTTTCAAATTCGGACGCGTTAATCTGCGCGGTTCCGGTTTCCGCGCCCTCTTTCATGGTCTGATAGAAGCGCTCATAGGGAATCGTCATTCCCAAATCATCACGATACCAGACGCCGTTTATCGAAAAGGGATAACTGATATAGGAAATCCCGCGCCGTAAAAACTGTTCCCGCGTCAAATCCGCCGCGCTTTCACAGCTTAAAACATAACTCATAAAATCCTCCGTTTTTTCGGCGTTGGTCATGAACCGGGTCAGCGAAGCGGTTGGAACGGAGAGGGTATTGGGAGGTTCGCTTTTCTTAAAAGCGGACCATCACGGGATGTTTCACGCTCCGCAGGCCACGCCGACCCGGTTCCTGACTAAAGCCGATTTTTTGACTTTCACTTGCCAAACGGCGCGGCGTTTGCTATAATCTCCTTGTTTGAAACCCGCGCACGAAAGCGAGGCGTCAGAATGCAAAATACGAGAGAGTTTATCATTGAGACATTGTTGCAAACGCTTGAGGAAATGCCCTACAGCAAAATCTCCGTCAAAGAAATCGTCAGTCGTTGCGGAATTAACCGCAATACGTTCTACTATTATTTCAACGGCCTTCCGGATTTAATAGAAACGGCGGCGCGGGAACTTTTCAGCCAAACGCTGGACGCGCATTTCAGCTATGATTCGCCGATGGAATTTTTAACGCCGCTGGTCGAATACTGCATGGCGTATAAAAAAGCGTTGTTGCATATCTATCATTCCGCCAGTCGGGAGGCGGTTCTGCTTTCTATGAGCAAGCTGAACGGCGATTTGGCGGAACGCTACGTTGAAAAGGTGATAGCGGAAACTTCCCTACATCTTAATGAGCGGGACCGGATAATTTTATGCCGTTTTTACAAATGCGCGTTGACTGGGGTTATGCTGGATTGGCTGGACGCTAAAATGTCCTATGACCTGTTGAGCGCCGCCGAACGGCTCTGCGATTTATTGGCGGGTTCTTCGCGGCGGGCATTCCTGAAAGGCGCGGAAAGTTCCGAGTAACTCCTTGCTTTGCTATCGAAAAAAGCCGTATCGGTTTCGCATCAGACCCGCATTTTTGCAAGTCCACCGATACGGCTAAGGGACTTCCTGAATGCGTTATGACGCTTTGGCGGAATCAGTTTTCCAAAGCGTTTCCTCCACAGGCTTCCAGTGTTCCGCGTACCGGTCGCATTTGGCGCACAGTTGTTCGGCGGATTCCGGCGACTGCAAATCCGTGGAATGCGCCCCGGATAGCCGCACCATCTCCCGCAACTTTTCCGGATTTTCTAACATCGGGCAGGGACGGAGCATATTATCGTTGAAGGGCTGGCGGTCGTGGTAGGCCATCAACATGGGAGAACGCAGAGATTCCAACAGGGTTTTCTCACGGATATTGGAATCCGAGTAATGGACAAATACGCAGGGGTCTACGTCCCCGTTGGCGTTAATATGCAGGTATCTGTATCCTCCGGCGATACAGCCGCCCACAAATTCCGCGTCATTCTGGAAGTCCATAGCGAACAGGGGCTTTTCCGCCCGGTATTTCCGAATGCGGCAATAGGTTTCCCGGCGCTGTTCCGGCGTAGGCAACAGTTCCGGCGAGGCGTCGTTCCCCACGGGCATATAATGGAAATACCAGACAAACCACGCGCCCAAATCAATCATTTGATTGAAAAACTCCTCCGACGTAATGGAATCGAAATTCGCGCTGGTATAACAGGCGGAAATGCCGTAAACCAGTTTCTTGCGATGAAGCAGGTCAATCGCCCGCAGGACTTTTTGGTAGACGCCTTTTCCGCGCCGCCCGTCCGTCGCGTTCTCGGAACCTTCCAAAGAAATCGCGGGAATGAAATTCTTCACCCGTAACATTTCATCGGCAAAGGCTTCGTCAATCAGCGTCGCGTTGGTAAAGCAAAGAAACGCGCAGTCGTCGTGCATTTCACACAGACGAATCAGGTCTTTTTTCCGTACAAGCGGCTCGCCGCCCGTATAGATGTACATATAGACGCCCAGTTCCTTGCCCTGCCGGATAATGCTGTCGATTTCTTCCAAAGACAGATTCAGCTTGTTTCCGTATTCGGCGGCCCAGCAACCGACGCAGTGCAAATTGCAGGCGGATGTCGGGTCTAAAAGTATTGCCCACGGGATATTGCAATGATATTCCGAACGGAGCTTCTCCTGTTTCGACCAGCCGGTCAGACCCGCATTGATGAAGAAATTCATAGCCACGGTTTTCATCACTTCGGGGTCAATGTCCGTCAACGCTCGGCGAATATAGGGATAGTAATACTAT
This sequence comes from Oscillibacter sp., assembly GCA_017447005.1. GTDB lineage: Bacteria > Bacillota > Clostridia > Oscillospirales > Oscillospiraceae > Oscillibacter. The sequence goes on along the minus strand of JAFSOM010000637.1, from coordinate 57 downwards.
TTCCGTTTTAACCAGTCGACAAAAACAACTTCCCAAGCCAGAGAAAGAGCATTTGAT
>JAFSOM010000059.1 GCA_017447005.1 Oscillibacter sp. | reverse complement strand
GATTATCTCCGGTCAGGGCGAGAACTCCACGCAACTGTACGACATGGCGGAAATGTTTGTTTCGCGTCTGCGCAAGCGCGTTGTGGTACAGGTCGACAACAAAGAGGAAGAGGAAGATTTGGGAATCGACGCCGATTACATTGTCGACGAGAAGGCGAAAACCGCGACGCTGACCGCCGAAGGCATTGCCAAAGCCGAGGAGTTTTTCCATCTCGACAACCTTGCCGACCCGTCCAACGCGACGATTTCCCACCATATCAATCAGGCCTTACGCGCCCACGGCACCATGAAACGCGACGTGGATTATGTCGTGAAGGACGACGAAATCATCATTGTCGACGAGTTCACCGGGCGGCTGATGTTCGGGCGGCGCTACTCCAACGGTCTCCATCAGGCGATTGAGGCGAAAGAGCATGTCAAAGTGCAGAAGGAGAACAAGACGCTTGCAACCATCACCTTCCAGAACTATTTCCGCCTCTACAAAAAACTCTCCGGCATGACGGGCACCGCTATGACGGAACAGGAGGAGTTCGGCACCATCTACAACCTTGACATCATCGAAATTCCGACGAACCGCCCCAACGCCCGCGTTGACCGTCACGACGTGGTTTATAAGACGGAAGCGGGGAAATTCCGGGCCGTCATTGAGCAGATTCGGGAGTGTCACGCGAAGGGCCAGCCCGTACTCGTGGGCACGGTGTCCATCGAAAAGAACGAAATTCTGTCGGCGTTACTGAAAAAAGAGGGAATCAAGCATAACCTCTTGAACGCGAAGAATCACGAGAAGGAAGCGGAGATTGTCGCGCAGGCGGGCAAATACGGCGCGGTCACGGTCTCCACGAACATGGCCGGACGCGGTACCGATATTATGTTAGGCGGCAACGCGGAATATCTGGCCCGCGCCGACTTGGTCAAGGCCGGGTACGAAGAGGAAATTATCGTGGACGCCACCGGGTACGCCGATACCGGCAACGAAAAGATTCTGGAGGCGCGCAAACTGTTCGCCGAGCGCATGGCGTACCATAAGGCGATTATCGCGGAGGAGGCGGACAAAGTACGCGCCGCCGGGGGACTGTTCATCGTGGGCACGGAACGCCACGAATCGCGCCGGATTGACAATCAGCTCAGAGGCCGCGCAGGGCGTCAGGGCGACCCGGGCGAGACGCGCTTCTTTATCTCCCTTGAGGACGATTTGATGAGGCTGTTCGGCGGCGACCGTATCACGAACCTGATGGACCGTCTCGACCTCGACGAAGATACGCCTATCGAAAATCGTATGCTCACGAGGGCGATAGAGAACGCGCAGACAACCGTGGAATCGCGGAACTTCCAGTCCCGGAAATCCGTACTGGAATACGACGACGTGATGAACAAACAGCGCGAGATTATCTACGACCAGCGTCGGCAGGTGCTCGACGGGCGCGACTTGAAGGAAACCATTCTCAACATGATGCGCACGTCCATAGGGAATCATATCTCCATGGCGTTCGGGGCGAAAACGGTCATGGAAGAGGAGGACATCAAGGAGGTCTTGAAGGGCTTGGAGGGGATGTACTTCCTTCCGGGCGCGGTGAAGGTCACGGAGCATATGGACGAGCAGACGCTCTCCGAGGCTTGCGAGGCCGAGGCGCTGAAAACGTATGAGCGCAAGGAGGCCGAGTTTACGCCCGAGATGATGCGCGAAGTCGAACGTATCGTCATGTTGCGCGTGGTGGATGAATACTGGATGGACCATATCGACGCGATGGACGATTTAAAGCAGGGAATCCGTTTGCAGGCCTACGGCAACAATAACCCCGTGGACGTGTACAAGCGGGAATCGTTGCAGATGTTCGAGGAGATGATAGCGGCGATACAGGATGAGACCGTCCGGAGACTGTACGCGGTGCAAATCCGTAAGAACGAGGAAGTGCGGCGCGAACGGGTGGCGAAAGCGACATCGGAGAACGTCGGCGGCGACGGCTCCGCGCCCAAGAAACAGCCGAAGAAAGTCATTAAAATCGGACGCAATGACCCGTGTCCGTGCGGAAGCGGCTTGAAGTGGAAGAAGTGCACGTGCGCCCAGTTCCACCCCGATTTGAAGAAGGCCCAGTAAGCCGCGAACCCGTAGCCGTCCGGCGGCGTGACGCTTGCGTAAGAAGGCGCCACGCCGTGACGGTATCCGAAGCGCTCAACCGACCGTAGAAAGGAGGGGATGTCGTGTCGTTCATCACGCATCTTTCTACCCAACCTTCCGGGGATTCCAAAGAAATGATTTGGTACGCGTCCACTCTGCTGAAAAACGTCCCGCACGGGTTCTCGACGCGTTCGGGCGGGGTATCGGGGCCGCCGTGGGATACGCTCAATCTTGGCCCCAGTCGCGGCGACGAACCCGCGCACGTCGCGGAGAATTACCGCCGTTTCTGCGCGGCGATTGGCGCGGACGCCGGGCGCGTCGTACTGGCGAAACAGGTGCACGAAACGACCGTGCGAACCGTCACCGCCGCCGACGCCGGAATGGGTCTCCGCCGTCCGCGCAACTATACCGCCGACGCGCTCATCACGATAGAGGACAATTTGCCGCTCGTGGTATTCTCCGCCGACTGCGGAATCATCCTCTTGCATGACCCCGTGACGGGCGCGATAGGCGCGGTACACGCGGGCTGGCGCGGCTGCGCGGCGGGGATACTCCAAAAGGCCGTGGCGGAGTTATGCGCGTTATCCGGCGCGGAACCGGAACGCTTACGCGCCGCGGTGGGGCCGTGTATCGGGCAATGCTGTTTCGAGACGGATTCCGACGTGCCCGACGCCATGCGCGTGGCGTTAGGCCAACGGGCCGAGGCGCATTTCAGGTATGACTACGGGCGCAATAAATGGATGGTGAATCTGTCGGGTCTGATTCGGGAATGTCTGTTACGGGCCGGACTGCGGACGCGGCGTATCGACGTATTGCGCCTTTGCACGGCGTGTCACCCGGAACTGTTCTGGTCGCACCGGAAGATGGGCGAAGTCCGCGGCGTACAGGCCGCTATGATTATGAAGACCCCCGCGAAATAAAAAATCACGCCTCCCGGAAACCCCGGAAGGCGTTTTTCTTTTGACGCGTCAGGTTTTGACTTCCACGATACGCACAAAGCCGTCGTCGACATAGAGCGTGGCGCGTTTAGCGTAGACTTTCGCGTTTTCCAGCGACATCCAGCGCCCGTTATCGCGGTTATAGCAGGGCGTGTTCTCCAAAGCGGCGTAAGTTTTCCCGCCCGCGCTGACGGCGGTTTTCCCCGTCCACGCCGAGAACGCCACGTTTTCCAGTTTTTTCAGCGACATGACCGAAGCGAAACCGTCGGCGGTCTTATTGAGCCGCGCCGCGACGAAATCGCCCGTGCGGACATTGTCCCGCGTGACGGGCCACGGGCCGAGCGTCGTTCCGTTGCAGTCCACCGTCAGCGACAACAGGGTTTCCGTATGATGTTCATACGTGGGGTTCCAGTCGTCGTCGTCGGGCGAACGGCCTTTGCTGTCGTCTATGGGAATTCTTTCCGTGTTGTAGCTCATGGTGACTTCCGCCCGTCCGTAGTAGACGGTTTCGCCGGGACGCCCGTTGAGGACAATCAAATCCACTTTCCCGGCCCAGTTCGTGCGGCTGGCGGTGACGGAGGAAGTCGCAAGGCTGTCGGGGTTCAAATCGCTCAGGGCAAGCAGTTCGCCGTCGCCGTCGTACACGCGCACGTTTTCGGCGAAACTGGCCGAACCGAGTTTCCGCGCCGCGAGGTCGAGCGCGCCGGACACGGCGGAGTTCAGCGCGACGAAACGGGCGTTGTCTTTCTCATCCCACGCGAGGCGGGAGGCGACGCCGGCGCTGTCGGGCACGTTGCACTTGACGGGAATTTCCATGCCGCCGCAAATCAGCCGCGCCCCGTCGGAGCCGTTGATGATGACGGCGTTGCCGCGCAGAGCGGAGGAGGATTTCACGGACGTTTTCGCGGAGGCGTTGTCGGCGCTGACGGCCCCGGCGATTTGTCCGTCGGCGGTGAACAGGAACGTGACCACCTGCCCGGGCTTATAGGCCGAGAGCATGTCGACGGCGGTCGGGAGGACGTTAAAGGAGACGCCGTTCAACAGTTCAATCGTCGTGGGGTCGTCGGGCGAGGGGTAACAGTTCTCATAGAGCGCGGTCAGGCGGGTGTCGCAGACGGAGATAACGTTCGTCTGCGCGGAGTAGGTCGCCACATCCCCGGCGCGCAAGTCGGCCACCGTCGCCGGAGCGCCGTTTTTATAGATACGGTAATCGGTTCTGTCGCCCGTGAGCGCGGAGAAGGCGCGGGTAGAGCGGTCGGCCTGTACGAGAATCGCGCCCGTGGCAATCGTCGTCCTGCCCGCCGACGCCGGGAGGAACGTTAAAGCCTTGCCGTCCCGCAACACGACTTGCCCGCGACTGCCCACAAGGCCCGCCGAAGAACGTTCCGAAACCATGTCATACGTTTTATCGCTTGTAACCATTGTCCCGGCGGCGGCGTCGAAGGAAGTCAGGGTTGTCTCGTCGCTGAGGGAGTAGAACGCGGCGCCGGAGGCGGTATCGGCGCGGAGCAGATTGGAAAAGAGTATCGCGGCCTGAGCGCGTTCGAGCGGCGCGGAGGCGTCG
>JAFSOM010000636.1 GCA_017447005.1 Oscillibacter sp. | reverse complement strand
CCGGCCTCTCTTTCGCGGAGGCCAAGAGCTTTGCGTCTCATTATATGTCCCGACACTGTCATAGCCGGCGGCCTTGCCAGTGGCCGCTCCATACGGCGGACGCCCACGCTCCGGAAAATCGCTGCTTTTCCTTCCGAGCATGTTGTCCCCCGCTGGCGCTCGTTTGTCAGGGCGGTTATTCACGCTGCTTGTATTCTGTTAATTCAATTATGGATGTTCCGCAAATTCTTGGCCCGTATTGAACCGCGATTTCCTTGGAACGTGGGATATTATAGCAGAGGCTGGAAAGGAAGTCCACACCCCAGAGCGGGAATTTCTCCCATTTTCTCACGCTCTGGCGTGAATTTTTCGAGGACGCTCACTCAAGCCGCAGTCCGGCGCCGCAAAAATCCCCCTCCCGGTTCGCAGGGAGGGGGCGCTTGAATTATGCGCTTCCGAATGCGGGCGTCAGGACGGGGCAGCGTTGTCCGTCAGCATAAACTTCAGCATTCTCTCGAACATCGACTGATTTTCCGGGGAGAGCTTGCGGAAATAGCTCATCACGACCTCCTCTTCCTTGAGGAATCTGGCCGGAGCCAAATCCTGCGGCGCCACTCCGAAGAACGTGGCGAAGTCAAAGAGCGCGCCCATGTGCATATGGTCCTGTCCGTTTTCATAGAGGGAAATCATGTTGGCGGTGTATTTCTTTCCCAACTGTTCGCTCATCTGTTCGGCCAGTTGCTGCTGAGTCAGCCCCCGCTTCACCCGGAGCAGGCGGATGTTTTCCCCCACTTCCCGTTTGTCGAGGTTATCCTGCGGCGTGTCTCCTTTCATTAGCATTGCCTCCTCTCATAACTGGCGGACATTCCGCGTCGGTACGGGCGCGGCGCGGAATATCCGCGGCGGCGGGCTTTCGCTATTCTCCGACTGAAATTCTCCTTCAGGGGCGGAGTCCCGCAAGACGGAGCCTGCGGAGAAAAATTCAGCCGGGGTTGCGAAAGCCCTTCGCTCGTTTGCGTTCTCTCAGGTTGCGGTCTGGCGTTGCCCGGACAGAATCGCGTCGATAATCTGGTCAACGGCGTTCCGGGAGCGCTCGTTCAGCTTCAGATATCCGTTGTGGGCGAGCAGTTCCATCCGCAGATGAACCGGAGAGACATCGTCCGGGGTGATGTCCAGCGCCGTGAGCATGGCGAAAAACGGGCCAATCTGCATCGGAACGCTTCCGGCCTCATATTGGGATACGAGTTCCTCGCTGTAACCGGGTCCCATTTTGGCGGCCATATCCGCCCGCGTCATGCCCGCAGTTTCCCGGCGCTTGCGGAGTTCTTCGCCGACCAGTTCCTGATCTTCCCAGTCGGCGTCGGTCAGTTTCATGACTTGCCCGTTCTCCGCGTCCTGTTCTCTCATATTCGATCCTCCTTTCCTCCAGCGTCCGTTTGCCGGACGGCGGCGGGACTTGCGTCCCGCCTGAGTTCCGCGCAGGCGGCGTTCCCGCTCGCCGGATTCTGGCGATCCGCCCCGATTCGTCGCGCGCGTTGCGTGAAACTTGTCCGTCCAAACGGTTGCGCTGTTCAGTTGTCCGGTTGCGTTTTGAAACGGCGTCCGTTTCGCAACGCCCCTTCACTTACCGGGAAATCGGAGGTCAAAATATTGACGTTTTCGCGGCGTTTTCGGAGAAAAATTTTGAAATTCCCAAAAGTTTGTAGGAATGCACAATTTTCCAGCTTAACGTCGTGCAATTTGTGTGTTATTTCCTTCCCGGAGCGGAACGCTTTTCGGAGAAGCCTCCGGACTCGCGGAAAGCCTCCGCTCTTTTGCGCGCCCGCTTAAGAGTAATCGAGACGGAGGGTTCCCCCAATCCAAGCTCTCTGGCAATGTCGGCCAGATTCATTTCCCTGCCCTCGCGCATGGAGTAAATCTGCCACTGGCGTTTGGTCATGCATTTCTCAGCGGCTTGCAGGTCTTCGGCGCGAAGGCGCTTTTGTTCCCGCAACGGGATTTCATCTTCTGACGTTCCCTCAGTCACAAAGTCCGGCGTATAGCGGATGGCATCCAGTACGCCGGAAGCGCCCGCGCCGTAGTGGACTTTTTCCTCACGACCGATGTCGCTTTCCCGGTTTTCGGAGAGGCGGTTCCATCCCGTAATCAGAAGAGGATAAAACCACGGAAAATCCGACGTTTCATCCTCTCCGATGATATAGCGGACTCCTGTCGCGGAGCGGTAGACAATCCGGGCGCATCCGGAAACGGCGTACACGGTCGATTTGTTCTCACGCTGACAGAGGCAAATCCCGTCCGGGTAAACCGCAAAAACGTAATCGCGGTCGACCGCCACCAGCGCGGGAAGCGTTTCGGCGTCGTTAAGCAGGCGTTCCGGGCGCGGCAGTTTCACGCCTTCGAGTTTCGGAAAGCGCTGGCGGAACTGGCCGTATGTGAGGCTGTTGATTTCTTCCGTCTGAGCTTTGTCAGAGGGGTAAAGGATATTCACTTTCTATTCCTCCTGTTTCCTTGATTTCATGGAAACAGAAGGTCACGGATATTTCGCTATGTACGTCTCCCATCGACGTTTTCGCGTTAGGTTCAGACGGCGGATTGTACCCGCGAACTGGAACGGGCGCGGCATAATCCGGATTCCTCCTATCCGACAATTTTTGATATAAATGTCAGATTATGGGGAGGATAGTCGGCTGGTCAAGACGGGAGACATCACAGAAAGTGGAAAGGCTTAAGCTGACGGATAATTTTCTACAGATTCATTGCGTCTTTCTGAACAATATGTTAAAGACGGCTCATTTTGTCGCATAGCCGACAACGTGTCTTGTCCGGCTACAATAAATTGGCCTTTTCTAACTTGCAAAGCACAAGATATAGTGGCTGTATTTGCTGATTAGGCTGACTTTGATTGAAATAATGCCATAGACGGCTCATTTTGTCGCTCATTTCTGAAGTTTTTTGCAAGATGCTTGATGATTCCTGCATTTCCATAACATCGGCAACCGATGAGATAAACAATTTTCCTTTGACACAGAACCCCTTAGCGCGGCTAAGACGGCTGTGCCGGACAGCCCCCTGGCATAACCAGTGTGCGCACTGGTTACGCCTGGGAGCCGTCCGGCATAACCAGCCTACTGCACCAAGGAATCCGCTGTATCAATAAAAATTTGATTTACTAATCGTCTGCCTTAGTCGCTAAATGCAGGACAAAATGCTTCGGCTGCACTTGACAGAATACTCCGTCTATTTTCCGTCATTATGGTCTGGCTTTAACAACAATATGCTATAATTTGGAAATCATAAGGTAAGCGCTGGCGGCATCTCTACGGATGGGGACAGCGCTTGATGTTCGCAGAATATGAATCACTTGCCTTATCACAATGGCGCGTTCAACTTCGGACACGGACAATCGTAGTAAGCGTCGGCTGTAGGGGCGGATTGACAAGAAAAATCCTCGGCTCAAAGTGAGTCGAGGGACAAACAGCGAGTAAAGATATGACGCCCAGCCGCGCAATTTGTCAGACTTGCGCGGCTTGTAAATTTCGGGACGGCAAGTCCATCTGCACGGGGAAATAAGTCCACCCTCACGGAAATTCAGGTCCACTGTCACGGATAGCTGGTCCACCCTCTAAAAAGTCGCTATAATGATGAAGGCGCACGGCAACGTGCGACTAACAACCAAGGGGGACATCATAAT
>JAFSOM010000635.1 GCA_017447005.1 Oscillibacter sp. | reverse complement strand
GACGGTTTTTCCGTTCGGCGCGGCTGTTCCAGACCTCGATACCGTCGACATACGGCGCGGCGCGTTCGGCGCGTTCGGGGCTTTTCGTATGCTCGAACGGGTGCGCGAGTACGGCGACGCCGCCCTGACGGTGAATCTCCGCGACGGCCTCGGGAAGCGTCCGCGCCGCGATTGGCTCCGTGACGAACCACCCTAACAGGTGCCCGCAGTCCGTGGAGACTTCCACGCCGGGGATGATGAGCAAATCCGGGTACGCGTCGGAGACCGTTTGCAGTTCCGACGCGGGGAATACGCGGTCATGGTCGCAGATAGCGAAACCGTTCAGACCCGTCTCCCGCGCCCGCGACGCGATTGCCTCCGCCGTCATGAACCCGTCCGGCGAATGATGAGAGTGGATGTGCAGGTCAAGGCGTAGTTCCATACGGGTTTCCTCCGGTCAGTGGCGGCGCGTGAAAAGCGTATTGCGCAGATAGCGTAACATGGGGGCCGGGTCGCGCCAACTGGTCAAGGCCTCCCGCGCCAAAAAGACATCCGGCACGGCGTCGAAAAACTCCCGGTAGCGCCGCTTCCGCAACAAATCCAGCATAGCGGCGGTATCGTTGAGCAGGAAGCGCATCCGGACGCCGACGCGGTAATCGTCGGGGACGTAGGGAGCGGAAGCGCCTAACGCCGCCTGTACGTAGCGCAACGCCAGCGGACTTCCCGCCTTTTCCGTCAATGGGAAACTGCCCCAGATACGCGGGTTGACTTCCAGCACGCGTCCGCCCTTAAATTCCACCATCGCAAGGCCCTGAAAGCCGAAGGAGCGCAGGAGCGCGTAGGCCTGTTGGACAAGCGTTTTGTCGTAGACGCTCTCACAGCATGACGACGGCCCGCCCGTAATCGGGTACTCCCGTATGCGGCGGTGACAGAGCGCGCCCAATAACGCGCCGTCCTGACCTATCAGCAGGCTGGCCCCCATGCCGTCGCCGGGTACGTACTCCTGTACGAGCGGCGCGGCGTCGTAGGCGCTCATTTCCGATACGGCTTTCTTCCATTCGTCGGCGTTGCGCGCAATCCGGTAGCGTTCCGCCGCGTGCAGGCCGAATTTCTCCCCGCAGTGGGGCTTTACGACAACCGGGTAGCGGTCAGGGAGACCGTCGTATTCCAGCGGCGTCGGAATGCGCAGTTCCTGACAGCGCCGATGTACGGTCTCTTTATCGTTGAGCGCGTCGAGTACGGCGGGGGACGCTATCAGAAAGCGGCATAGCGGGCGGAAACGTTCCCTTTGCCACGAGACCACATTGAGCGTCGCGGCGCCCACGCTGAACAAAATCGGCGCGTCGTACTCCTCCAGCAGATTGAGCAGGTAGTCGGCGTAGCGGGCGTCGGACGAAGAGCCGGGTATCCAGTGACGCCCGGCGACGTAGCGCGAGACGAACGCGGGCGGGGTCCATGGACAGTCGGCCCGCGTCTGCGTGACGATAACCCGATACCCGGCGCGGCCCAAGGTTCGTATCGCCGCGATAGAGGCGCGATATTTTACGTCCGTCACAACCACCGTTTTCATCTTCCCCACCGCCTTGCGTCCGTGATTTTCCCAGTATAGCAAATCCCGCGACGGATTACAAGACGCAAGCGCAAAACTTGCGGGCGCGTCCGCCGGGGTATGCGTAAAGTTTTAATTGGCAAGCGAACATTCGGACTATACACCCCTCCCTCTGACCCCCTCCCCTTTCAGGGGCGGGGGTACAGAAAAAAGGGAGCGGAATTTTATATTGTGGATTTTTAGTGAGTTTCCGATTGAAATTTGTTCTTCTTATCGGACTTTCGGATTTCGTTCCCCCGTCCCTGAAAG
>JAFSOM010000634.1 GCA_017447005.1 Oscillibacter sp. | reverse complement strand
CTCATGGGCGCCGGACTGATTGCCGCCGCGCTCATCCTCGGACGCGGCTATGACCTCAAAGTACAGCCGAAAGCGTCGGGAAAAGAACGCTGGGACGCCTTCAAGGACGCGTTTTTCGGTCTCATGATGCCTGTCATCATCCTCGGCGGCATTTACGGCGGTATCTTTACCCCGACAGAGGCGGCGGCGGTGTCGGTGTTCTACGGTCTGGCGGTGGGCGTGTTCATCTACCGCGAAATTGACTTCAAGAAACTCATCGACATTATGATTGACTCGTGCAGTACGACCGCCACCGTCATGTTTATCACCATGGGCGCGACGCTGTTCGCCTACGTCCTCACCCGCGCCCGTCTCGATTTGACAATCAAAGACTTCATGCTGACTGTCACAAACGGCAACTGGATTATCTTCTTTATCATTGTCAACATTGTCCTGCTGATTGCGGGTTGCTTCCTCGATTCCACGTCGGCGTTGTATATCTTCACGCCGCTGTTCGCGCCCGTCGCCGCCGCTATGGGAATCAGCCCGATTCATCTGGGCGTCGTCATGATTGTCAACCTCGCTATCGGCCTGTTTACGCCGCCCGTGGGCGTCAATCTGTACGTGGCTTGCGGTATCGGCGACATCAAGATTGAGGAAATTTCCAAGGGCATTATCCCCTGTCTCGTCGCGGAACTCGTTGTACTGTTGCTGTGCACCTACGTTCCGTTCGTGTCCACGATGTTCGTAAGCTAAGTTGAAGGAAAGCGACTGAAACGCATAAAAAAGCGGCCCTTCGGGATTTCCCGGAGGGCTTTTTTATGTCACCGATAGATTTCCCGTCGGTGTCGGATTTCAAGCGCCAAATGACAAGCCGTGGCTCCTGTATGTCGCAAATCAGGTTCCGGTTCGCCAAATGGCGGGCGACGGAATCCGGGAGAAAATATTCTCTGAATTGAATCAGGAACCCGACACTGAAAATTTCAGTATTGATTCAACTTGCGTCAGAGCGCTAACGGCGGGGAAAAAACAAACTTTGATGGCGGTTCCAATGCAAATTCGTTTTTATTACCGCCATTCCGGATTTCGTTCCCCCGTCCCTGAAAGGGAAGGGGACAGGTGGAAGGGTTCGATTGCGCGCAATTTTCCAACGATTGCTACACGCATGCCCCTTGAGAATTGATTGACAAAAATGTTGACAAGTAACGGCGATTTGTGTAAACTATAATATGGGGTTTTATCCTATAGAAAAAAAGAACCTTTCAGAATGGGAGAGAGCGTTTTGAGGAAAGAAAACATCTCGGACGCCGTCATCCGGCGTTTGCCGCGATATTATCGGCAGTTGAGCGAACTGTACGCCCGCGGCATTACGCGCATTTCCTCTTTGTCTTTAGGGCGGGAAATGGGAATCACCGCTTCCCAAATCCGGCAGGACTTCAGTTGCTTCGGGGAGTTCGGACAGCAGGGCTACGGCTACCGCGTCAAGGAGCTTTGCGAGGAAATTGGACGCATTCTCGGCGTTGACCGGAGTCATCATCTGATTATCGTCGGCGCGGGGCGTCTCGGAAAGGCGCTCTTGCAGAATTTCCCGTTTTCGCAGTGCGGTTTCGCCGTGGACGCCGCTTTTGACAGTTCCCCCGCCGTGATTGGCTCTACCGTCAACGGCGTCGCCGTGCGCGATATGGATACGATTGACGTATGGATTCGGGAAAACCGCGTGGATGTCGTCGTCCTGACCGTCCCCCGCAACGCCGCGCAGGAAATTACCGACCGTTTGATAGCCTTAGGCGTCCGGGGCTTCTGGAACTTCACCAATATGGAACTGAACAACTCCAATCCCGACGTGAAAATTGAGGACATCCATTTCGCCGACAGTCTCCTGACGTTGAGCTATCGGATTTCCCATGACTGACGCGTTTGCCTTTTCTCCGGCGCCCCGCGACGCCTCCCGCCAAAGGGAGCGACAAAGCCGCGATTCCGTCCGGTGAAAAAATCCGCACCGCTTCCCGCCTCCCGCATAGGATGAGTTGAGGCCGCTTTCACGGTCTACATCTCACAGGGAGGGTCCCATATTATGTGTAATAACTCTTGCGGCAATGGCTTCGGCAATAATTCCTGCTGGTGGATTATCATTCTGCTGGTTCTCTGGTGCTGCTGCGGCAATAACAACGGCTGCGGGAACTGCGGTTGGAACGGCTGCAACGGCTGTAACGGTTGCGGCTCCTGCGGCTGTAACCGCGGCAACAACAACTGCTGTGACGACGGTTGCAACTGCTGATTCCATACGCGCAACGCCGTTGACGCGTGACGGCGTCGGCGACCCGTGATAATGCCGTCGGCGCGTGACGGCGTCGGCGGCGCGGTATGATTCTACTGACCCTACAAAGGAGCGTCTATGGAAAACTATTTCTCTCCGGTTTTGTCCGGCGAAACTCTGCAAGGCCTGAGTTCGCTCGGCCTCGCGCATATGGGCGACGCCGTTTATGAATTGCTCGTGCGCTCGTGGCTCTGCGTACACGGCAAGGCCACCGGGCACGGACTGCATGAGGCGGCTATCCGGCTTGTACGGGCGGAGGCGCAAGCCGTCGGCGCGGAACGCGTGCGGCCCCTGCTGACGGAAGAGGAGTTAGCGGTATTCCGTCGGGGCCGCAACGCCCGCCCGCATACGGTACCGGCCCACGCTAGCCGCGCCCAGTACGGCGGCGCGACCGCCTTGGAAGCGCTCTTCGGCTGGCTGTACCTCACCGGACAGCATGAGCGGGCGAACGAATTGTTTTGCCTGATTATGGAGGATATAACGTAATGGCTCTTGACGCGGTATTTTTACGGGCCGTCACCGACGAACTGCGCCCGCAAATCACGGGCTTACGGATTGAAAAAGTATTCCAACCCTCGCGGGACAGAATTATTCTGTTGTTGCGGGGGAACGTCCGTTTACTGCTCTGCGCCTCGGCGGACGCCCCGCGCATTCAGTTCGCCGGACGCGGAGAGGACAACCCCAGCGTCCCGCCCATGTTCTGTATGCTTCTGCGAAAACATCTGACAGGCGGGAAAATCGCGTCCTTGGAACAACCGTCGCTGGAACGGCTGATTCGTCTGGAAATCGACGCCTTCGACGAATTCGGACGCGCCGGAAAGCGTACCCTCATTTTAGAGGCGATTCCGCGCCGCGCCAATCTGGTACTGCTGGACGCCGACGGGCGCATTCTGGACAGTCTCCGGCGCGTGGATACGGAACAGTCTCCGGAACGTCCGATTCTCCCGGGGCTGTTCTACCACGAACCCGCGCCGCAAAACCGTAAGCCGTTCACCGACGAGACGGAAACGGCGTTCTTTGAGCGTCTGTCGGCGGCGGACAGGGAATGGCCCGTTGACCGCTTTCTGTTGCAACAGTACTTCGGCCTGTCGCCCCTGCTGGCAAGGGAACTAACTTTCCGCGCCTGCGGCGAAACTGATGTCAGCCTGTCGGCGCTGGACAGCGACGCGGCGCGGCGGTTATGGGACGCCTTTACAACCCTCGCCGACGCCGTGCGCAACAGCGATTTTACGCCGTACTTGTTCACGCGTGACGGACAACCCTTTGACTTTTCGTGTGTGCCCGTCGTACAGTACGGCCTCACCGCCGACGCCGTGCGCTGTGCGGATTTCTCCGCGCCCCTGACGGCCTTCTATGAGGAGCGAGACCGCAAAGAACGCGCTCGTGTACGCGGCGCGGCGTTGACGAAAGCCGTCACGACCGCCCGCGACCGTCTGCGGCGTAAACTGCGCCTACAGGAACAGGACTTCGCCGACGCGCAAAACCGTGACCGCTGGCGCGTCTACGGCGACTTAATCACCGCGAACCTGTACCGTATGGAACGCGGCGCGGCGTCGCTGACCTGCGAGAACTTCCACGACCCCGACAACGCGCAAATCACCGTACCGCTTGACCCGCTTCTCACGCCGCAACAGAACGCCGCGAAATATTATAAGCGTTACGCCCGGGCGCGGAATGCTGAACAGGCGTTACGGGAACAAATGGAACTGGCGCGGCGGGATGTGGAGTATCTGGAAAGCGTATTAGAGGAACTGTCCAAGAGCGAGAGCGAACAGGATTTTCTCGACATCCGTCACGAGTTACGCGAAAGCGGCTTCTTACGCGGTACGGGCGCGGAACAGTCCCGGCAAAGCGTCCCGGGCAAGGGCAGTCACGGCGGAAACGGTACGGGCAAGGGCAAAAACGGCGCGAAAACCCCGTCGCGGCGCGTCCGAAAGGAATCAAAAGGCGTCAGCCGTCCCCGCGAATACCGCACGACTTCCGGCTTACGGGTTCTTGTCGGACGGAATAACCGTCAGAACGACGCCCTGACCAAAAACGCCGAGCGTAACGACTACTGGTTCCATACGCAGAAAATCCACGGCTCCCACGTGATACTGTGCGCGGAGGGCCGCATGCCGTCGGATACGGACTTACAAGAGGCGGCGTCGCTGGCGGCGTGGTGGTCACAGGCGCGGGACGGCGATAAAGTGCCCGTCGACTACACCCCCGTGCGCTACGTGCGCAAGCCGAACGGCGCCCGCCCCGGTATGGTTATCTATACCACCTACCGCACGATGTACGTCAAGCCTGTGGAAGCGCAAAAATGACAAAAATACGCTTTTCCGGATTCATCATGACCGATAAATCCGGGAAAGCGTGCAACAAAATCCTAAAAATTGAGGTATTTAGGATAATAGCCGCTGTTTTTATCTTTAAATATGCTATGGTCTATAGAGCCACTGTCTATTCCATAGTCAATAAGGTCTTGGAAACTACACGTTGTACCCTGTTTATTGGAAAAATGATAGAGATTCCAGAGATAACTTTGAACTTGGAAAGAAGTACAAACTCTGGTTACTTCATACCGAAGAATACGAAATTCAGCTTCCGCAAAATGCTTTTCTTTTTTTAAGTAGCAAATATAGTCCAGAAAAGAAAGCAATTTGTCTAATTTATATTCAAAATCGGTATTGGAATTATGAAAAGATTCATCATACCAACGCGTTCCATAATCAATGGCGTACATGGTCTCAGCCATTTCTTTATCAAAACGCAGCTTTTCCATAATTTGGTTTAATAATTCCGTCCGTCTTGTTTTATTGGCATAAGACCACTGGCGATATGCAAAGATACCGCCAATAATGGCCAAAATAATGGAAAAGGCATCTAGGAAATTATCTACGCTCCAGTTTTCAAACATAAAACATCCACCCTTAACAATTTTATCAAAATCACTAGCAAGATGTCAAGGTTGCATTTGCTATTTTTCATGTGTTTTATAGCGGTATATTTGGCATAAGTTACGAAAATTTTCCCACAAAACAGAGAATCAATCAGATTTCCCCATTGCAAGACGGGGAAATCTGTTGTATAATCGGGCGGTCAAAAAGATCAGCGCGGCGCCCGCCGGGAAAGGATGGTCAAATATGAATATTGTGTGCTTAGATATGGAAGGGGTACTCGTCCCGGAAATCTGGATAGCGTTTTCGCAGGAAAGCGGCATTCCGGAACTGCGCCGTACCACCCGCGACGAACCCGATTATGACAAGCTCATGCGGTACCGTCTCGCCATTCTCAAGGAACACGGCCTCGGACTGCGGGAAATTCAGGCGACGATTGCCAAAATTGACCCGCTCCCCGGCGCGAAAGCGTTTCTTGACGAATTGCGCTCCCTGACGCAAGTCCTGATTCTCAGCGATACCTTTGAACAGTTCGCCCGTCCGCTGATGGAGAAACTCAACTGGCCTACGATTTTCTGTAACTCGCTGGAAGTCGGCGCGGGCGGGGAAATCGTCGGCTATCATATGCGCTGTCAGAAGTCGAAGCTGACCACGGTCAAGGCGTTGCAGTCCATCGGCTACGACACGATTGCCGCCGGGGACAGTTACAACGACCTCGCCATGATTCAGGCCGGGAAAGCCGGATTCCTTTTCAAGAGTACGGACAAAATCAAGGCGGACTTCCCGGAAATCCCCGCCTTTGAGGAGTTCGACGACCTGCTCAACGCAATCAAGGCGGCGTTGTAATCGCGCCGGAATCCCCATATCCTGATATGGAAAGGAAGGAAAAGCGAATGAGTGAGATTATGAAAAGATGGGGCGACATAGGATTTTATCCCGCGGACATTCTGCTTCCCAAAGCGGGTACGGATATGACGAAATGGGCGGTTGTGGCCTGCGACCAGTTTTCCAGTCAGCCGGAGTACTGGACGAACGTTGAAAAGACCGTCGGCGAGGCGCCGTCCACGTTACGGCTGATTCTCCCGGAATCGCAGTTGCACAACCCCGGCATTTTCGGACGCGTGGCGCGGGTCAACGCCGCCATGGACGAATATCTCAACAACGGAATGTTCCAGACCGTGGAAAACGCGCTCATTTACGTGGAGCGCACGCAGTCCGACGGGAAAATCCGGCGCGGGCTTGTGGGCATGGTGGACTTGGAGCGGTACGACTACAACCCCGGCAGTACGTCGCTGATACGCGCCACGGAAGGTACGGTGATGTCGCGTCTCCCGCCGCGTGTGCGGGTACGCCGGAAGGCGCCGTTAGAACTCCCGCACGTCATGATTCTGATTGACGACCCCGACCGGACGGTGATTGAGCCGTTAAGCGGCGCGGCGGATATGGAACAGCTCTATGATTTCCCGTTGCAACAGGGCGGCGGGGCCGTGCGCGGCTGGAAACTCACGCCGGAACAGACGGACGCCGTAGAGGAGGCGTTGCGCGGGCTGTCGACGCCGGAAGCGATGGAGCGGAAGTACGGCCTCACGGACGCCGCGCCGTTACGTTTCGCGGTAGGCGACGGCAACCACTCGTTAGCGGCGGCGAAACAGTGCTGGGAGGAACAGAAAGTCACGGCGTCCAACGACGAGTGGGAGACGTTGCCCGGACGTTACGCGCTTGTGGAACTGGTGAACCTGCACGAACCCGCGCTGGAATTTTCGCCGATTCACCGCGTGGTGTTCGACACCGACCCGGAAGCGTTGATTACGGCGTTCTGTACGGCGACCGGGGCCACGCAAGGCTGGCGCGATACCGGGCACAGTATGCACTTTCTCTGGGAGGGGCACGATGTCTGGTACAACGTCCCGAACCCGAAAGCGCAGTTAGCCGTGGGCACGTTGCAGAATTTCCTTGACGAGTATGTAAAGGAAAACGACCTGACAGTAGACTATATTCATGGGGAAGAAGCGGCGCGCAGTCTCGGACAGACGCCCGGGAATATCGCCGTACTGCTCCCGGCCATGGGGAAAAACGAACTGTTCAAGACGGTTATCGCCGACGGCGTCTTACCGCGCAAAACGTTCTCGATGGGAGAGGCGCGGGATAAGCGTTACTATGTGGAGGCGCGGAAAATCCGCTGACAGCGCGAAAGCGGAAAAACCCTTCCCCCTGTCCCCCTTCCCTTTCAGGGACGGGGGAACGGAATTTGTTAAGCCTTGAAAATTTGGATAAGTCCCCCCTGAGAGGGGGGATTTAGGGGGGTTCTGCATTTGCAAACGTTCGACTTCAACCAGAAAGGAACGTCATCATGTCCTGTTGGAGAGAACCCGCGCCCGCGAAAGTCAATCTTGCGCTGGACATTCTGCGCCGCCGTCCGGACGGCTATCATGATTTGCATATGGTCATGCAGTCGGCGTCGCTCTGCGATATGGTGACGGTGGAGGAACAGTCCGACGGCTTCACGCTTCACGCGGACGGCCTCGTATTGGCGTCGGCGCAAACCATGGAGGAACGCGCCGCGCAAGCGTTCTTTACGGCTGTCGAGGCGCCTATGCCCGGACTGCGCGTGACGCTCGAAAAGAATATCCCCGCTTACGCCGGATTAGGCGGCGGGAGTTCGGATGTCGCCGCGCTGTTACGCGTCCTCCGCACGGCTTACTGTCCGTCCATGCCCGTGGAGACGCTGGAAGAGATTGGATTATCTATCGGCAGTGACGTGCCGTTTTGTATCCGGGGCGGCGCGGCGATTGCACAGGGACGCGGCGAAATTCTGACGCCCTTGCCTATACTGTCGGACGCGCATTTTGTCCTCTGCAAGCCGTCCTTCGGGATTCCCACGCCGACGCTCTTCGCACGCGCCGACCGTGCCCAATGGGAACGCCGTCCGGATGTCGACGGCCTCGCCGACGCGATACGCCGCGCCGACTTCGACGCCGCCGTTACGCGTATGCGCAACGTGTTTGAGGACGTTCTACCGCCGGAATACGCGGAAGTATTCGCAATCAAGCGGCGTCTCATGGAACTGGGCGCGGAAAACGCGGTGATGAGCGGGTCCGGCCCGACGGTGTGCGGGGTATTCCGTAACCCCGACGCCGCCTATAGCGCCGCAGACGCGCTCCGCAATGACTACCCGCAGACGTTCGCCGCCGTTCCGACGCCGCCTTGTCTCTAACGTTCGCCGTCTTGCCTCCGACTTTCCATCGTCTTGCCTCTAACTTTCCGCCGTCTTGCCTTGGACGCGCAAAGCAAAAGCCTTCCCCACACGAGGGAGGGCTTTTTGATATTTCACGGCGTTTCCGGCGACCAGTCCCGCGTGATTTCCCGCGTCGCGTATGCGTTCAGCGACATGTCGGCGATATGTCCCGCCTGATATTCATAGTACGCCTGCGCGCCAATCATCGCGCCGTTATCGCCGCACAGTTTCAGCGGTGGGAGATATAAACGGATTCCCTCGCGTTCGCAAGCGTCCTGCAAGTCCCGGCGTATAAAGCTGTTCGCCGCCACGCCGCCCGCCGCGCATAAAATCCGGCGTCCGGTTAATTTCGCGGCTTCCATGACGCGTGGAACCAACGTCGCGCTCACCGCCGCGATAAAGTCCCGCGCCAACGCGCCCCGGTCTAACGCTTCTCCCGTCTGTTCGGCGTGATGGGCTAAGTTGACCACCGCCGTTTTGAGGCCGGAAAAACTCATGTCCAGCGGCGCGCCGTCCACGTGCGCCACGGGTAACTTGTAGACGCCGCCCGACGATTCCCGCGCCAGTTCGTCAATCGGTTTGCCGCCGGGGTAGGGCAATCCGAGAACCCGCGCCGCCTTGTCAAAGCATTCCCCTGCCGCGTCGTCACGCGTGCCGCCCAAGATTTTCATACGGGTATAGCTCTCCACGTCGACAATGAGCGTATTCCCGCCGGAGACCGTCAGCGCCAGAAACGGCGGTTCGAGTTCCGGGAACGCCAGATAATTCGCGGCGATATGGCCCCGGAGATGGTGGACGGGAATCAGCGGGACGCCTAACGCCAGCGCCATAGACTTTGCAAAGCTGACGCCCACGAGCAACGCGCCAATCAGCCCGGGCGCGTAGGTCACGGCGACCGCGTCAATGTCGGAGCGCGTACAGGCGGCGTCGCGCAAGGCCTGCGCGGTCAGGGACGCGATGGCTTCCGTATGGGCGCGGGAGGCGATTTCCGGCACGACGCCGCCGTAAAGGGCGTGTACGGGTGCTTGTGAGGCAATCGCGTCGGACAGAATCCGCCGTCCGTCCTCCGTGACCGCCACCGCCGTTTCGTCACAGGATGTTTCAAAAGATAAGATTTTCATACGGTCTCCGTCTCCTCACGCGTCCCAGACAATCGGCGACGGCGTCCCCGCCGACGCGCTGCGCGGAATCTTGATATAACGCTCGTACTTGTCCGGCGTGAAACTGGTTCGGTAAATTGCGGCGTGTTCATGCCAGATTTCGTCGTCGGGACGCGGCGCGGCGGCCCAGTAGAGCGTTTTGTAGTGGACGCCGAAAATCTCCGTGTCCACGCCCGCCAGCCTTGCGCCGTTACGGAAATAAAAGTCTAACCGCCGTTCCGCTAACGCCGGCTCCGGCGCGTGTTCCGGCGCTTCCGCCTCCGCGATAATCACGCTCTCCGCGTAACGCTTCCGCATAAGCGCTATCAGATACGCGCCCAGTCCGTCATTACGCCGCGCTTGCGTGATACAAAGGTAGTCCAACAGCGCCCAGCCGGGATTCCCAAACCATAGAAAGCACTCTCCCGCGATTTCTCCGCCGTCGTACAGACAGAGCGGCTCATATTTTCCCCGCGCCGTCATTTGTACGATATTGCGCAGCGGCTTCAATTCCTGCGGCGGGAACGCTTCCGCTAAATCCCGTTCATAGGCGAAACGTAGTTCCTCCGGCGTCGCTTCCCGTAGTTCCATGGTATCATGATTTCTCATAGTCAAACGTCCTTGTCATAATCAACGCGTCCTCCGGGGGATGTTCGTAGTAGTTTTTCCGCCGTCCGACGGCGCGGAATCCCCGGCTTCCGTACAGCGCAATCGCGGCGTAATTCGAGGCGCGTACCTCCAGCGTCAGGAACGCCAGACGGTTTCCCTGCGCGAAATTTAGAAAGACTTCCAGCAGTTGCGCCGACACGCCGCGCCGCCGATACTCCGGCCTGACGGCGATATTGTCAATGGAGCCTTCATCTAA
Organism: Oscillibacter sp.; assembly: GCA_017447005.1. Taxonomy (GTDB): domain Bacteria; phylum Bacillota; class Clostridia; order Oscillospirales; family Oscillospiraceae; genus Oscillibacter. The sequence continues at coordinate 2,746 of JAFSOM010000634.1, read as the reverse complement.
AACGACCGTCAGCCCGGCGTATCCGGCGACGCGTCCGGCGTCGTCGAGCGCCACCAGATACGCCGACAAGTCATTCTTCAACGCTTCCGCAAGCAGATTCCGCGACCACGGGTCAGAAAAACAAAGCCGTTCCAGTTCCGCGACTTCGTCTAGATGTTCCGCCGTCATGGGTTCGATTCGCACCCGCATTTTCTCCGACATTTTATCCCTCCCGTATGCCGTCCGTATTTGTCAGGGGCTTTCCGTCCGATGTCATTTACTGAAAAACCAAAGATTACGCTATAGTTTTGTCCTTCCCTCGTCTACGGGGGAAGGTGGCGCGCAGCGCCGGATGAGGGCAAGTTTTATTTCGCTTAATTCCTTCTCCGCATTCGTCACGCGCTCTCCGCCTCCGCCGCGCCGCCCTCTTTGGCCTGTAACCAGTTCTTCCCCCAGTGGGCGTCCGCCGTCAGCGGCACGGACAGTTTCACGACGCTTTCCATCTCTTCCCGCAAAATCTCCGCGACCTGCGCGGCGCGTCCCTCCGGACAGTCGACAATCAGCTCGTCGTGAATCTGCAAGACAAGTTTCGCGTCGGGACAGTCCCGTTTCAGCCGACGCCATACCGCGACCATAGCGAGTTTCATCACGTCCGCCGCCGCGCCCTGTATGGGCATATTCAGCGCGACGCGCTCCCCGAACGCCCGTAGCGTATGCTTGGACGACGACAGCTCCGGGAGTTCCCGCCGACGGTGGAACATCGTCTCTACATAGCCCTGTTCCCGCGCCTGTTCGACGACGGATTCCATATAGCGCCGGACGCCCGGAAAGACCGAGAAATAGCTGTCCATATAGGCTTTCGCCTCCGCGACGCTAACGCCGATGTCCTGCGAGAGCGAAAACGCCGAGATTCCGTACACAATGCCGAAGTTGACCGCTTTCGCGTTACGCCGCATTTCCGGCGTGACCTCCTCCGGCGGTACGCGGAACGCTTGCGCGGCGGTCGCCGTGTGGATGTCCGCGCCGTTGAGGAAGGCGTCTTGCATAGACTTGTCCCCGGAAATATGCGCCAGCAAGCGCAATTCGATTTGCGAGTAGTCCGCGTCAACGAGCACGTTTCCCGGCGACGGGAGGAACATTTTCCGAATTTCGCTTCCCAAGTCGGTACGCGTGGGGATGTTCTGCAAGTTCGGCTCCGCGGAACTCAACCGCCCTGTCGCCGTGACGGTCATCTGAAACGACGTGCGGATTTTCCCGTCGGGACTGATGGCTTTCAGAAGTCCGTCGGCGTAGGTGGATTTGAGTTTCGCGTACTGCCGATAGTCCAGAACCGCCGCGACAAGGGCCGATTCCCCGCGCAAGTTTTCCAGCACGTCCGCGTTGGTAGACCAGCCCGTTTTCGTCTTTTTGCCGTGCGGGAGATTTTGTTCCTCAAACAGTACCGCGCCAAGCTGTTTCGGCGAGTTGATATTAAACTCATGTCCCGCGAGCCGATAAATCAACGCTTCCTGTTCGCCGATTCTGTCGGACAACAGTTTCCCGAACGCCGCGAGCGCGTCACGGTCGAGCGAACATCCGGCGCGCTCCATCTCCGCCAAAACCTGACATAACGGTAATTCCGCCGTGCGGTAGAGTTCCGTCAAGTTCCACGCGTCGAGTTTGGGCGCGAGGATGTCGCGTAAGGACGCAATCGCCGCCGCTTCCGCCGCGAGGTCGGCGTAACGCCCGACGCGTAACGGCGTTTCCGGCGCGGGCGTATCGTCCAATGCGGGGGTATCGTCCAATAAAGAGAGCTGTTCGCCGTCCTGTACGCTGTCCGCCGTCCGCGCAATCGTAAAGCCGCCGTACTTGCGGCAAAGCCTGTCAAGGTCGTACTGTCCGGCGGTGGCGTCGAGCAGATACGCCATTAACATCGTATCGTCCGTCCAGCCGTCAGCGGAGGCGCCGCGTTCGAGCAGTCCGCGCATGGTATCCTTGACGCCGTGCCCAACAAGCGACAGCGTACCGTCAAAGAGCGTCCGTAACGCGTCGGGATAATCGCCCTGAAAGGTCTGCGCGTCGAGCGCGTAAGCCTTCCCGCCGTCGTCGGGCCGATACAAAACGACAGTCTGCAACGCCTCATCCGTGCGCACGTATACGGGGACGCCGCGCAACGCGTCCCGCGCCTCTCTGACCGCGTCCGCGTCCGTCAGTTCGATTGCCGCACAGGGCGCCATGACGCTTTCCGACGCGTCCGGCTCTTTTTCCGGCGACGCTTTCAGGTTCAGACGCGCTATCAGCTTGTGAAATTCCAACCTTTGGAACAGCGCGTAGGCGTCGGGGCCGGGTTCCTTACGCAGATTCTTTTCCGGCGCGAACGCTATCGGCGCGTCCGTCTTGATAGTGGCCAGCCAGTAGGAATGTCGGGCGCTGTCCTCTCCCGCCGTCAGCTTTTTGATAACGCCGGGCTTGGCGTCGATGTCGGGCAGTTTGGAGTAAATCGCGTCAATGGTGTGATACTGTTGAATCAGCGCGGAGGCGGTCTTTTCGCCCACGCCCGCGACGCCCGGGATATTGTCGGACGCGTCGCCCATGAGCGCCTTGAGGTCGATGATGTTCACGGGCGGGAAGCCGTACTTTTCGCGGAACGTCGCCGGGTTCATTTCCAGCGGCCCCGACTTGGAAAGCAGTAAAACCGTCGTGCGGTCGCTGATGAGTTGCAGGATGTCGCGGTCTCCGGTGACAATCACGCAGTCCCAGCCGGACGCCTCGCAACGTTTGGCAATCG
>JAFSOM010000003.1 GCA_017447005.1 Oscillibacter sp. | reverse complement strand
CAAACCTGACGGACTGCGCGGCTGGGCGTCGTATGTTTACTCGCTGTTTATCCCCCGACTCACTTTGAGCCGGGGATTTTTCTTGTCAATCCGTCCCTACAGCCGACGCTTACGTTTGACCTGTACGTATGGAAAAAACGTCCGGTTTGGGCGTCAGGCGTAAACGGAACGGCAAAAAAAGTTACCGGAAACCGCGATTTTGCACGGCTTCCGGCGACAAACTGGTGACTCGGCGGGGATTCGAACCCCGGACCCACTGCTTAAAAGGCGTCATCAAAGCCGCCCCCCGTGGGCGTTTCAGCCGTTTTTGACTTGCATCTGACTTGCACGTTACGAGTTTGTCGCCTTCCGCGTTTCCGACTTCCCCGACAAGTAGGCGTCCAGTTTGTCCACCGACTTGCGTTTATGAATGGCGTCCAAGTGCGTGTATATCCGCAACGTCGTGGACACGTCCGCGTGTCCCATCTGGGCGCAGGCCTGTACGACATCCACGCCCGCCAAGTACAGCAGGGTACAGAACGTATGCCGGAGCCAGTGCATGGTGATGTTGGGTATCGTCATGTCTAACGCTTTCGGCCCCGGCTTTCCTGACTTCATGCGTTCCATGTCGGCAAGCGTTCGGGTTCCGTACTTCCGATTCAGTTCCTTCATGTAGGAACGCCACAGTTTCGCCCATGCGGATTCCGTCATGACTTTTCCGTGCGCACTGTGGATTACCAGCAGACTGTCTCTCGGCATTTGCGCCATATAGTCAGCCAGCCGTTGGGGAATGTCCACGGTTCGCATTCCCGCCGCTGATTTCGTGACGTGTCGTAAACTTGGGGAGCCGTTGGAATCGTACTCAATGACTTTGTTGACGCTGATTGTCCGCGCCTGTAAGTCCACGTCGTTCCACGTCAACGCCGCCAGTTCTCCGCGCCGCAACCCGGACAACATCATAATGACTGCCACGGGTTGCGCCCGGTGCGGCGTGTCCCAAATCCACTGCTGTTCCTCTTCCGTCAGGGCGCGACGCTGTTCCTCTTTGCGTCCCACCGCCGTGAGGTGTACCTGTTCCTCCGGGTTCGTCGGAATGACGCGTCCCACCGCCCTGCGGAGAATCTGTCGGATTGCCGAACGGTACAGGTTGATAGTACGCTGGGAAAGGCCGTTGTCGGACAGGTCAATCAGGACACGCTCAATATCGTCGGCGCGGACTTGACCGATTTCATAGCCCTGCAATTCCTCTTTCCAGAGTTTCACCGCACGGCGGTAGTTGTCCATTTGCCGACAGGTGATTTCTTCCTTTTCTTTCAAACGGAGCCAGTCGTCCGCCCATGTGGAGAAGCTGTCGCGCTGGGAGAGAACGTCAAGGCCACGGCCTAACTGCAACCGGACGGCGGTTTCCTTCTCCTTGAGTTCGGCGGGAGACTTTGCGTAGACGCTCTTATACTGCCGTCTGCCGTTCTCGTCACGACCCAAATAGATTTGCGTACAGTAACGCCCGTCTGCCCGTTTCTTCGCTCGCGCCATACAATTCACCGTCCCTTCAACACGATAAGGCTATCACATTGTTTCCGCGATGTCAATCAGGAAAGCGAATTGTTTCCGAATATTTGGTCATCATTCGCTCAGGACTTGTATCAGCGCACTTGCAATTTCAGTGACTTGTTCCTCATTGTTATCCATGCCTAAACTAATTCTAATCGTCCCTTGCGCGTAACTTTCCGGTACGTCGATAGCCTGAATCACATGGGACAGGACAGTCTCTTTTGAATTACACGCCGAGCCTGTAGCGATGGCAATTCCCATAAGGTCAAGACGGTGAAGAATCATTTCCCCTTCCGCGTGATGGAACGACAGGCTCAAACTGCCGGGAATATGGTTTTCAGAACCGTTGACGCGGAAGCGGATTGCGGAATCCTTCAAGCGGGACAACAGCAAAGCGCGGAGAAGTTCCAATTGTTGTCTGTCCTTATCCAATGTTTCCATGTGTTCCGATAATGCTGCCGCCATGCCCACAATGCCCGCCACATTTTCAGTACCTGCCCGCAGTCCCATCTCCTGTCCACCGCCATGGAGAAGCGGTTCCATCGCAATCCCTTTGCGCACATAGAGGAAACCAACGCCTTTGGGACCGTTGAATTTATGGGCGGACGCGGAGAGCATATCAATTCCAAGTTCCCGGACATTCAACGGGATATGCCCAACCGCCTGCACAGCGTCCGTATGGAACAGCGCCCCGTAATGATGCGCAATATCCGCAAGCTGGCTGACAGGTTCAATCGTACCGATTTCATTGTTTGCCATCATGACGGACACAAGAAGGGCGGATTCCTTTGTCATTGCGGATTCGAGCGCGTCAGGAGCGACAATTCCTCGACTGTCGACGGGCAAATAAAGAATTTCACAGCCCACGCGCCGAAGAAAATCACAAGAGCGCAGAATCGCGTGGTGTTCGATGGCGCTGGTAATGATACGCTTTCGTTGATTGAAATGCTGAAACGCGATTCCCTTCAAAGCCCAGTTATCCGCTTCCGTACCGCAGGAAGTAAAGCGGATTTCCTCCGGCAACGCTCCGATAGAATCCGCAATTTGTTCTCTTGCCGACGCGACCGCTTTTCTGGAAGCGCGAGCCGCATGATAAAGCGTAGAGGGATTTGTATAATCTTCCGTCAGGAAAGGTTTCATTGCCTCCAATGCGCGGAAACTCAGCGCAGTTGTCGCCGCGTGGTCAGCATAGATAATAGGTTTCTTCATAAAAACAGTTTGCAACCTTCCTCCTTGAACTCCTCAATCCGCTCCAGCAATTCATCAACAGTTGTGTCCAGATACGCGGCGAAGCAGTCTATACAGAAAAAATTCCGTGTCTTAACGCCCAAGAGCTTTTTGCAGACGCCGACTTCATCACGGGAAAGAGGCTCTTTTCCGCATGAGCAACAGATTTGACGTTTCATCACAACGACCTCACCATAAAACGGGGGACTTCCTTACCGGCGTATTCCTTGTCCATCAATGCCATCTGATTCACAATGATAGACCGCATAATGCAGGCTCTGCGCAAACAGTAAAGGTTAAATTCGTGCGGTTTTATCTCGTCCGCGTGACGGACATTGGGAAAGATAAGTTTCAGATAGGCCGTGGCAATCCGCTTGACCGCCTCCGTATCCCGCGTGTCAGCACCGTCAGGAACTTCTATGAGTTTGTCCACGATAGCGCGGTAACTGGAGTCATCCCTGAGTTCATGCAGAATTGAGCAAAAATACTCCGAATTTAAGGCCCACCCGCTTATTTTCAAATCGTCATTCATGCGCGGAATATGCCACCCTTTAATGAATCCATGAAAGCGCTCCAACAATGCGGATTCGTGGAAAGCCGCTGGAAGTTCGGTGAACATATCAGTTGTGGCGTCGTTATCCATGACGGATTTCGAGATGTTTCCGCATAAAATCATACCGGCCCACGCAATGCCCTTATGATTGCCGACCGTGTATTCCCCGCTTTCCAAGTATCCTTTGAGCGCGGCGCGCATTTCATCCACGTCAGTGAAAGAAATCGTCTGCACTTCATCCAACGTGACAAAATCATAGGTTGACATCAAGCCTTCCGTTCCGCGTGAAATATCGTAGAACAGTTTCGCTCTGCTCATAATGCCGCCGGAAGAAAGCCAACCATAACGGCTGACACGTCCAAAGAGATAGGATTTCCCCGTCCCTTTGGGAGCCAGTTCAATCAGATTCAGCCGTTTTTCCACAAACGGGAGAAGCCGTGTCAGCATGGTCAGTTTTTCTTCCTCTGTACGATAACCCGCCGCGTTGTAGTCAATCGCGCCCAGCAGAATGTCCAGCCACTCGCCAATCGTAAAACGGTCGCGGACATCCTTGTAAAAGTCAAGATTAATCGTATAGGGACAGAAGTTTTGAAAGCGAACCAGCCTGATTTTTCCGGGCAATCGAGGCTTTACACTGTCATCCGGGTCGCGGTATCCAAGCTCTATCATACCCCAGACTTCCTGCCCGGAAACCAATTCCTCTTTGACATCCTGCCACACGGAATCTTCAATGATGGTTTCCTTTGCGGACAAGCCCAAGTCCGGAAGCGCGAAAGACACTTCACCCTGCCTGACATCCACTTCAATGGACAGCTTGGTCAACATCTTCACGCGCTCATGGTCTTTCACAATCCGGCTTTTGATTGCGTTCCAGTCGTTGCGGCGAGGAATGAAACGTCTGACAAAATCGGAAAGCTCATCAATGTCAAAGTTTCCTT